>JBFFYZ010000063.1:0-8150 GCA_041568895.1 Nitrospiraceae bacterium | reverse complement strand
CACCCGTGCCAACAATTCTTCAATGGCAAAGGGCTTGGTGAGATAGTCGTCCGCGCCCGCATCCAGACCCTTGACCTTTTGATCCACCTGCGTGCGGGCCGTCAGGATCAGCACGGGCGTCTGGATTTTTTCCTTGCGGATATTTGTGAGAATGTCCCGACCCGTCAAGCCCGGGAGCATCAAATCCAGGATGATCAAATCGTAGGTGCCGTTGAGGGCGTAGTCCAAGCCTTGCGTCCCGTCCGGACAGAGGTCCACCGCGTAGCTCTCCTCCTCCAGGGCCCGCCGTATGAACGAGCCCACCTTCATCTCATCTTCGATGACCAGGACGCGCATAGGTCTTTAGGATTGGCCCGGGTCCCCCGCCCGGACCCGTTCTTGAATTATACCAAGAGCACGGCAGGCGGGTGAGGGGGAGAGGTTTACTCTGGACCCCTGGCCGGTTCCCCCGCAGTTGCCGGTGGTCCGGGGATGGGCGTCCGCCGTTGGCACATCCGCTTGATGTCGTCCCAAGCGGAATCCGGGAGGAGCTTGTGTTGCGGAGGCGCCGCGTCGGCTGCGAGTGCTTGGAGCCTCTGAAGGCGGTCCTCGGTGCTCGGATGGGTCGAAAGATACGAGAGAGATTGGGGCATGGCGGGGCCCTGTTTGGCGAGGGTGTGGAAGAATCGAATCATGCCCTCCGGATCAATACCGGCCGCCAGGATCCGGTTCATTCCGCCCCTGTCGGCTTCGGTTTCGTGCCGCCGGCTGTAGCGGAGGCTGCCGAGGGTCTGGGCCGCCTCCGCTCCCAGGGCCAGCGTGCCGCTGACGTCGCCCGACAACGCGGTAACCAGCAGACCCGTGGAGGCATGCTCGAGAATGGTGCGGGTGGCGTGCCGGCTCAGGACGTGCTGCATCTCGTGCGCGAGGACGCCAGCCAGCTCTTCAGGACTGTGGGTCAAATCCAGCAGGCCGCGAAAGACCACGATGTATCCGCCGGGCGCCGCGAAAGCATTGACCATGGGGCGATTGGCCACCAGCACGTGAAAGGTATAGGGCCCCTGCGGGGGCACGGTGCTCAGCGTGTGCACGAGGGCATCCATCGAGGCCGATCGCGTGGGATTGGTGCACCGTTCCGATTCCGGAACGAGGCGGTCCACCACGGTCCGACCCAATTGCTCTTCCCACGCGACCGGGACGCGTTGGGCCAACACCCCGGCCAGCCACGGGATCCCGTAGAGATACACCAGGGCGCCGCCTGCGACGACTCCAATGGCAGCGAGGATGGTCAGCCGGACCCGGTGGCCCCTGCGAACGGGATGGTGGAAATGGGTGGTCAGGTCGGGAGCAACCTCGTGGAGCGTCGTGAGAAAGGCCTCGTCGGCGACGAGCACCACCTCCGGGAATTCTCCACCGAATTCCAGCCTGACCTGTTCTCCCGCGTAGGCGCCCTGCGTTTGCCGGATTTGGCCATAGGGCCAGAAGAAGGTTTGGCCTGCGGCCGTGGTGATCTGGAGCGCCTGGCGAAGGGGTTGGAGGGTCACCAGCTGGCGTGCGGCGGTGCGGCCGTCCAGATAGTATCCGTGCCAAGGAGCCATGCTTACGCTAAATCGAAGCCGGTATCGAGGTAATCGGCGAGCCCTTCCCCGGTGGCAGCGGCCGCGCGCGGGTCTTGCACGATGGTATCCAAATTAAAAGCTACCTCCAGGGCGAGGTTGTCATAGAGGAAACGGATGTTGCGGATGGTGGTCCAGGGCCAGGCCACACCGAGGGTCAGCACCAGGAGCAGGAGGTTTCCCAGCTTAAGCTGGAACAATGGCCAGGCGGTGATGGTGCAGATGAATTGGCCCTTTCCCAGGGTGGTCTGGTTCCAGAAGTAGCGCTGCCGCTTCGCCGAATACCAGAGCCAGGATAGGCCCAAGGTAAAGGGAAGCAGCAAGACCGCGGCGAGGAAGCTGCCGAACAACTCCTTTCCCTTTCCGTCAAACGCAAATCCCTTGTTCCCCACATACGAGTGGGAGACCCAGAAGGTCTGACGCTGGATGTCAAAAAACGGGTAGTACAAGCCGAGTGTCAATCCGGTCAGCACAATGCCCTTCCAGAACAGTTTGACGAATTCCCAGGTTCGGCCCCGAAAGGAAAATCGGATGCCGCGCCACGAAGTTCGGCTTAAGCGATACCGCCGGGCGCCCGCCAGGGCGACCGGGAAAAAGGACACGAACACGAGGCTGGCCAGGGTATTGGCGGCCACCAGGATGACCGGGCCGACGCCCAGCACCTCGGGGCCGATGGTCAGCGCGACGTAGGGAAGGCCGAACACGAGGCCGGCTTTCAGCAGCCCCAGAAACAGTTCCTTACCCGTCCCGTGATACACGAAACGGTCCCCGCCGAACTCGGATTGGCTGAAGAGGTATTCTCGCACCCTGGTCTTGGCCCAAAAATAGTAGATGCCGAGGGTCAGCAGGGTCAGGCACATATTGACGATATGAATGCCCAGCAGGGTCCCGCCGGAACCCCAAAACTTTAAATGGTGCGTGACGGGAGTCTGTAGTGCCGCGTCATGGGCTTCCGGGGGAGCCGGCAAACCCTCGAGGCTCTCGGGAATCAACAGGAAGGCGATGCGGGCCCCGCATTTCTTGCAGGTGCTCGTGGCCCCGTCCTTCACCAGCCGTTCATCTTTCAAGGTGAAGCGGGTCTGACATTGTTGGCACTGAAGGGGGAGAGGCCGAGCCGCATCGGCCGCACCCTGCTCTCCGGCCGCGACCCGCAGGGCGACGACCGTCGCGTTGCAGGAGGAACAGACCAGATGCGTGACGTGCTCAGGGAACAGGCTTCCGTCCACATCGGAGGCATGGCTGCAGATGGCGCACCGAATTTCCACGACGCTCCCCTTTTCGAAACGAATTCCTGTTGCACCTACCTTAGGCCGGGAGGGCCCTTCTCGCAACAAAAAACGTAGGAAGAGCCCTCTAAGGGAGAATGCCCCTCAGGAAACCCGGCTACCGGAGGTTGGCTTACTTCGGCGGGAAACGGGTGACGGCCACGGGGGCGTATTCCAGGCGCGGCCCGTCCGGGGTCCGATAGGCCAGGGTATGCTTCAGCCAGTTGACGTCGTCCCGCTGCGGAAAGTCGGACCGGTAGTGGGCGCCTCGGCTTTCCTGGCGGGCCAGCGCCCCGGCGACGATGGTCTCCGCGAGGTCCAACAGGGAAAACAGTTCCAGGCTCTGAATCAGTTCGCTGTTGAAGACCTTGCCTTTGTCCTGCAGCGAGAGATGCATCGCCCGCGCCTTGAGCTCGCGGACCTTCTCAGCAGCCTCCCGCATGGATTTTTGGGTTCGGAAGATGCCCAGGTTCTGGGCCATGACCTGGCCCAATTCGTCCCGGAGCTGCCAGGCCCGCTCGCGACCCATGTGGTTCATCAGTCGTGTGATCCGCTCCTGCTCGTTCCGCAGGCTGGTCTCCGAGGGCGTTCGGGGGGACACGGTTCCCACAAATTCTGCGGCCCGGACGCCGGCCCGCCGCCCGAAGACGATGGTCTCCAGGAGGGAGTTGCCGCCCAGGCGGTTCGCCCCGTGGACGCTCACGCAGGCGCATTCGCCGGCGGCATAGAGGCCCGGAATGTCGGTCTCCCCCCACTGGTTGGTGCGCACGCCGCCCATTTGGTAATGGGCGCCTGGCCGGACGGGAATCGGGATTTCGATCGGATCGATCCCCGCGAATTCGATGGCCAGCTGGCGGATCTGGGGAAGACGCTCGAGGATCCGCTGCCGCCCGAGATGCCGGAGGTCCAGGAGCACGCAGCCGTCCACGCCGCGTCCTTCGAGAATTTCCTGTCCGATGGCCAACGAGACGGTGGAGCGGGTGGCCAACTCCATCTGCTCCGGCGCATAGGTCTTCATGAACCGTTCGCCCAACGTGTTCAAAAGATAGCCGCCCTCGCCCCGCGCCCCTTCGGTGATCAGGATTCCGGTGTCCTTGAGCGTGGTCGGATGGAACTGGACGAATTCCATGTCTTCCAGCGGCGAGCCGGCCCGGTAGGCGAGGGCCATTCCGTCCCCGGTGTTGATGACCGCGTTAGTGCTGGTAAGGAAGACCCGGCTGCTGCCCCCGGTCGCCAACAGGACGGCCTTGGCCCCGATGGCGTGAAGCCCCCCGCGCAGGAGGTCCCACGCCACGACCCCGCGACAGCTCACGCCTTCCATAATGAGAGAGGTGACCGCCCACTCTTCGTACACGAAGATCTGCCGCTTGAGGAGCTGTTCGTACATGGCATGGAGTATCGCGTGGCCCGTGCGATCGGCGGCGTAACAGGTTCGGGGAAACCCGGCTCCGCCGAAGGGGCGCTGGGCGATGCGACCCTGCTCGTTGCGGCTGAAAATGACCCCCATCCGTTCCAAATCCAGGATGTCCCCCGGTGCTTCCCGGCACATGGCCTCGACCGCGTCCTGGTCGCCCAGGTACACCCCGCCCTTCGTGGTATCGAAGGCGTGGGTCTCCCAGGAGTCGTTCTCTCCCAGCGCCGCGTTGATCCCTCCCTGCGCGGCCACAGAATGGCTCCGAACCGGATGCACTTTGGACAGAAGGGCCACGTCCAAATGGGGCGCCCGCTCCAAGGCCGCGACGGCCGCCCGCATGCCGGCCAGACCGGCGCCGACGATCAGAATGTCATGCACCTTCATAGGGAATGATTGTGGAGGACGTTGTGAGGAAGACTGACCAGAGGGTCTGCCAAGGTGAATATTCTTTCATACTCGAAAGCGGAGATCTCGGCGAGGATCTCCTGGTACGACCTGCCACCCCATCGCTCGGTGGCCCATGAAATTTACTATAGCACAGGTCCGGCCGGGCCTGGGACTGTTCGGTGAATCGGGCATGAGATGAGGCGCCGAGTCCCCATTCGCTTCGGCTTGGCAACCCTTCTTGGAAAATGATATTCTGAGAAGCTGATGATGGTCGCCTTTTCTTATTTTACAACCTCTCCGGATTCATTCCTGGTGATGCCCCTTGCTCCACGTGCTACCCGGATCGGCCGCACGCGCCGCGGGGTGGGAGTTCCTCCCAATCCGCCGGAGTCAGGTCCGATGTGACGCCTGTGTGCGCTCTTCGAACTGTCCGTGACCAGATGATCCGCCCAAGGTGAACCGCATGCCCATGAAGGAGTTCCTCAAGCCCACCGATCAATTCGTGCATCGGCACATCGGATCGACTGGTGCTGATATCCAGGAAATGCTTGCGACCCTGGGACTGCAGTCGCTGGAGGCGCTGGTCGAGGCCACCGTGCCGGAAGACATCCGGCTGCGGAAGCCCTTGGCGCTGGGCATCCATCGAAGCGAACATGAAGCCCTGGCCGACCTGCGCGCCTTGCATGACCGGAACCAGATCTTCCGCTCGTTCATCGGAATGGGCTACTACGATTGCGCCACGCCCCCGGTTATTCAGCGGAATATTTTGGAAAACCCCGGCTGGTACACTCAGTACACTCCCTATCAAGCCGAAATCGCGCAAGGACGGCTGGAAGCCCTGCTGAACTTTCAGACCATGGTGGCCGACCTGACCGGCCTCCCCATGGCCAATGCCTCGCTGTTGGACGAGGCTACCGCTGCAGCCGAAGCCATGCACATGTGTCAGACCATCGCGGGCGGGCAGAAGCGGGGGTTTTATGTCTCGGAAGATTGCCATCCCCAGACCATCGCCGTCTTGCAGACGCGTGCCCATCCCCTGGGCATCGCGGTGCACGTGGGTTCCCCGTCGGCCATTGACTGGACGAAATCGGACCTCTTTGGGCTGCTGCTGCAATATCCCGCTTCCGACGGGCCAGTCCGGGATTACAGTGCGGTGATCGAACGCGCGCACGCGTCCGGGGCGGCCGTGGTGGTCGCCACGGATCTCCTAGCGCTCACGCTTCTCCGGCCGCCCGGGGAATTTGGCGCGGATATCGCGGTCGGGTCCAGCCAGCGGTTCGGGGTCCCGCTGGGGTTCGGCGGGCCCCATGCGGCTTTTCTTTCTGCCCGGGAGGACTACAAGCGGCAGCTCCCGGGGCGGGTGGTGGGAGTGTCTCGGGACGCGAACGGCAAAACCGCCTTTCGGCTGTCCCTGCAGACCCGCGAGCAACACATCCGCCGGGACAAGGCGACGAGCAACATCTGCACCTCTCAGGTACTCCTGGCGGTCATGGCAGGGATGTACGCCGTGTACCACGGGCCGGAGGGGCTCAGGCGGATCGCCGAGCGGGTCCACGGCTTGACGTTGGTGGTGGCGGAGGGCCTCCGGCGTCTGGGCTATACCCTCGGCACCGAGCCGGTGTTCGACACGCTGCGCGTCCGGCCTGGCGCCACGGAGAAGGATCCTCCCGGGTGGGCGGCGCGCCTTCTGGCGAAGGCAGCCGAAGCCCGCATCAATCTGCGCGCCTATCCCGATGGGTCGCTCGGCATGTCGTTGGACGAGGTGACCACCTCGGGCGAGCTCCAGGGCCTGCTGGGGATGTTTGCCGGGAGCCCTTCCTTGCCGTTCACCGTGGAGGCGCTGGCGGACGCGGTGGGCCTCGCGTTTCCCGAGCCGCTCGGCCGCACGAGTAAATATCTCACGCACGAAGTCTTCAATACCTATCATTCCGAGCACGAGCTGCTGCGGTACATGCACCGGCTCCAGGCCCGCGACCTCTCCCTCACCCATTCCATGATTCCGTTGGGCTCCTGCACGATGAAGCTCAACGCCACGGTGGAGATGATTCCCGTGACGTGGAAAGGCTTCAGCCGGATCCATCCGTTTGCGCCAGCCGAGCAAACGCGCGGCTACCAGGAACTCTTCCGTCAGTTGGAGGGCTGGTTGGCCGAGATCACGGGGTTTGCGGCGGTCTCTCTGCAACCCAACGCCGGATCGCAAGGCGAGTACGCCGGCCTACTGGTGATCCGGGCGTACCACCAGCATCGGGGCGAGGCAGGGCGGAACGTCTGTCTGATTCCCGTCTCCGCGCACGGGACCAATCCCGCCAGTGCGGTCATGGCAGGATTCACGGTCGTGCCCGTAGCGTGTGATACGCGGGGTAACATCGACCTGAAGGATTTGGAAGCCAAGGCTCGAACCCATCGGGACCGGCTTGCGGCCCTCATGATCACCTACCCCTCCACCCATGGCGTGTTCGAGGAAGGCGTCCGGCGGGTATGCGAGATCGTCCATATTCATGGCGGGCAGGTGTACATGGACGGCGCAAACATGAACGCCCAGGTGGGGCTCTGCCGGCCCGGGGACATGGGTGCCGACGTCTGCCACCTCAACTTGCACAAAACCTTTTGCATCCCGCACGGCGGAGGCGGTCCCGGGATGGGGCCCATCGGCGTCGCCTCCCACCTGACCCCGTTCCTTCCGGGGCACCCGGTTACGCGGCTGGGCGGTCCCCAGTCGATCGGGCCGATCGCCGCGGCGCCCTATGGGAGCCCGAGCATCCTGTCGATTTCCTGGGTGTATATCGCCCTGATGGGCGGCGATGGTCTGATCAAGGCGACGAAGGTGGCGATCCTGAACGCGAACTACATGGCCAAGCGACTGGAAAAACATTTTCCGATTCTGTACACCGGCAAAAGCGGTTTGGTCGCCCATGAATTCATCCTCGATCTTCGGAAGTTCAAGGAGACCGCGGAGGTCGAGGTCATTGATGTCGCCAAGCGGCTGATGGATTACGGGTTCCACGCGCCGACGGTGTCGTGGCCGGTTCCGGGCACGATGATGATTGAGCCGACCGAAAGCGAATCCAAAGCGGAACTCGACCGGTTCTGCGACGCGCTCATTTCGATCCGAAGTGAGATTCAGGAAATTGTTGAAGGGCGTGTGCCTCGGGACAGCAACCCGCTGCAACATGCGCCGCACACCGCACAGGTCGTGACCGCAACCGAATGGGCCCGCCCCTACAGTCGGGAGCAGGCGGCCTTTCCGGCACCCTGGATTCGCGAGCGGAAGTTTTGGCCGGCGGTCGGGCGGATCGACGACGCCTACGGGGACCGGAACTTGGTCTGCACCTGCCCTCCGATGGAAAGCTATCAATAGGAAAATCCCATCCACCCTCCAGTGGATCGGTCTAGACTTTCCCAGGCTGCGCAATGGGGTTCCTCTCCTTACCAGATTGTCGAAAGGTGAAAAAGGCGGAATAGTGATGAAGCCGGCCATCCGTCTCCTGT
>JBFFYZ010000062.1:0-8206 GCA_041568895.1 Nitrospiraceae bacterium | reverse complement strand
TGAGAAAGGTGAGGAGCGGTGGAGAAGTAAGGTGAAGCAAAACGCTACAACGGCCGGAAGGGGTCTAGCGCGGGATGCTACAGTCATTCGCGCCAGCCCTGAGCAACGGCCCGCGAACGCGGGGCGGAGTCGAAGCCCACAGGGCGGATTGCTCACCTCCTGGTGAGTAATCCAGGCTAGACAATAGTCGCTTCCATGGTGACCTTGCTCTTCACGGAATTGGAGATCAGGCAGTTCGCTTCGGCTTTTTCGATCAATTCCTTGGCCTTGGCGGCATCCCCGCCGGGTTTCAGAGTGACCTTGGGCTTGAGCACGACCATGGTGAACTGAAATTTCCCATCCACCATTTCGAGGGTCCCTTCAGCCTCACTCTCGTAGCCGGCGAACGCCAACCCCGCGCGCTCGGCGAACGCCAGGAACGTGCTCATCACGCAGGCGTTGATTGAAGCCACGAACAGATCCTCCGGCGACCAGATGCCTTCATGTCCCTTGAACTCCGGCGGCGTGGCGACCTGGACCCCGGGCTTTCCGGCGGCTGTCGCCTGGCCTTTCTTGGCATCAGTCCAGCGGACCGCGGTCCGATACTTGAAGCTTTTCGGTTTACCTTCCATCTTTTCCTCTCCGAATAGTGGGCAAATGCATTATATGGTGATTTCTTTACATCACTCAATCACCCCAGCGCCAAATCCTCAATTACTCACTTGGGCAGCTTCGGGACCTGAACGTTCAGGGACTCACCGGTCAACGCCTTGAGAAAGGCCAACAGGTCCCCCTTCTCCTCCTTGGTCAGGCCGAGCGGCTTTATCAAGGGGCTCAAATTGGGATTGTGGCCGCCGCCCTGGTCCAAAAAGTCGATCACCTCTTCCAAGGACTTGAAGACCCCGTCGTGCATGTAGGGTCCCGTCTCGACAATGCTCCGCAGCGTGGGCGTCTTGAAGGCACCCCTGTCGCCATCCTGCCGGGTCACGTAATACCGGCCGAGATCCTCTTTCATAGGCCCGTCTTGCGGGACGCCGAGATTGTGGAACTGGTTGTCGGTGAAGTTGGGCCCGTTATGGCAGAGAATGCAGCGCGCCTTGCCCTTGAACAGCGCCATGCCCCGAACCGCCGCGTCGTCCATGGCTTGCTTCTCGCCCAGCACGTACTTGTCGAAGGCCGAGTTGGTGGAAATCACCGTCCGCTCATAGGCCGCGATGGCCTCGGCGATACCCTGGAGGCTGACCCCGCTCCCGAACGCCTTCTCGAAGAGATCACGATAGCCCCTGATCTTGACGATCTTCACCACGACGTTTTCATGGGTCTCGGCCATCTCGACCGGATTGTGGATGGGCCCGATCGCCTGTTCTTCCAGCGAGCTGGCCCGGCCGTCCCAAAACTGCAACGGGAGGAAGGCGGTGTTGTAGACGGTCGGCGCGTTCCGGCCCCCAATCTTGCCGCCCACCCCGATCGAGGTCTGGCGGGGATCCGCGAAGCCCGCAAACGGGTTGTGGCAAAACGCGCAGGAGACCTGGCCGTTCTTCGAGAGCCGGCCGTCGAAGTAGAGCAGCTTGCCCAGCTCGACCTTGGCCTTGTAGTTCAGGTTCGTGGGCGGGATCGGCACGGCCGTCGGCAGGGGCCCGATGTCCGGAACGGCGAGGCCGTCCACGACGATCATGCTGCCCGGCGACGAGGAGGTGCCGGCGGATTGGGCTCCCGAAGGAGGTTGAAACAGCAGCAGGCTCCCGAGACCGAGGACTGCAACGAAGCTGACCGCAATCCGAATCCGTCGAGGCATGGAGAACTCTCCTTGAAAAGGGTGACAGTTCCTTTAGAGACCGAGCGGCCGGAAAAGATTCCACCGACCGGTTTGGCAGGAAGATGCCATGAGGAGCAGCCCTCCCGCAAGAGGGCCTCTTGGTTATCGGCCTCGCGCCTTCTCCTTTTCCAGAATCGTCACCGTGGTCTTCAGCACCGCATCGGGATTCAAGGAGATGCTGTCGATCCCCTGCTCGACCAGAAAGGCCGCGAATTCCGGATAGTCGCTTGGCGCTTGGCCGCAAATCCCGATCTTCTTGCCTTTGGCCTTGGCCGTCTGAATCACCGACGCGATGAACTTCTTCACGGCGGGATTCCGCTCGTCGAACAGCCTCGCCACGATCTCGGAGTCCCGGTCCACTCCCAGAGTCAATTGGGTGAGGTCATTTGATCCTATTGAAAAGCCGTCGAAGACCTCGGCGAAATCCTCCGCCAGGATCACGTTGCTGGGGATCTCGCACATCACGTAGAGGTCCAGGCCGTTTTCCCCGCGCTTGAGGCCGTATTGAGCCATCTCCTCCTGGACCAGGCGCGCCTCCTCTACGGTCCGGCAGAAGGGGATCATCAGCTTGAGGTTCGTGAGCCCCATGTCCTCCCGGACTTTTTTCATGGCCCGGCATTCGAGCGCAAAGCCGGCCCGGTACCGGGGATCGTAGTAACGGGAGGCCCCGCGGAAACCCAGCATGGGGTTTTCCTCGGTCGGCTCGTACCGGCGGCCGCCGATCAGGTTCGCGTACTCGTTCGACTTGAAGTCGCTCAGCCGGACGATGACGTCCTTAGGGTAGAACGCCGCGGCGATCATGGCCACGCCTTGAGCCAGCTTGTCCACGAAGAACTGCGGCTTGTCCGCGTAGCCCGCCGTGAGCCGGTCGATTTCGGCTTTCAGGGGAGCGTCGTCCAGCCGGTGATAGTCCAGGAGAGCCAGGGGATGGACTTTGATGTACGTCGTGATGATGAACTCCTCCCGCGCAAGCCCCACTCCGTCGTTCGGAATGAAGGACAGCCCGAAGGCTTCCTGGGGATTGCCCACGTTCATCATGACCTTGGTCTTCGTGCGCCCCAGTCCCTTGAGGTTCACGCGCTCCACCCGGAAGTCCAGCTTGCCCTCGTACACGTAGCCCGTGTCCCCCTCGGCACAAGAGACCGTCACCATCTGGCCGTCTTTCAACCGCTCGGTGCCGGCATCCGTGCCCACGATGGCGGGAAGCCCCAGCTCGCGGCTCACGATCGCCGCATGGCAGGTCCGGCCGCCCCGGTTGGTCACGATGGCGGCGGCTTTCTTCATGATGGGTTCCCAGTCCGGATCCGTCTTGTCCGTGACCAGGACCTCCCCGTCCTGGAACTGTTGGATATGCTGCACACTCTTGATCACCCGCACCGGTCCCTGCCCGATCTTCTCGCCGACGCTGCGCCCCGTCACGAGCACCGGGCCCTGCTTCGTCAGGTGATAACTTTCCAAGGTATCCGGCGCCTTGCGAGACTGGACCGTCTCAGGGCGGGCCTGGACGATGAACAACTCGCCGGTCACGCCGTCTTTCGCCCACTCCATGTCCATGGGGCTGGGCTGGCCCTTCTTGGCGCTGTAGTGGTCCTCGATCACGCAGGCCCATTGCGCCAGGGTCAGGATCTCGTCGTCGGTGATCGCGAACCGGGCCCGGTCATCCGGCGGCACCGGCACGTTCTTGACCATCTTCCCGCCGCCCACGTCGTAGATCAGCTTGAACTCCTTGCTCCCGAGGACCTTCTGCAAGATGGGACGAAAGCCCTGCTTGAGCGTCGGCTTGAAGACGTAGTACTCGTCAGGGTTCACCGAGCCCTGGACGACGTTCTCGCCCAGGCCGTAGGAGGCGTTGATCAGGACCGCGTCACGGAATCCGGTCTCGGTGTCGATGGAGAACATGACGCCCGAGGAGGCGAGATCGGAGCGGACCATGCGCTGAATCCCGATCGAGAGCGCGATCTTGAAGTGATCGAAGCCCTTGTCCGTCCGGTACGAGATCGCCCGGTCGGTGAACAGCGACGCGAAGCAGCGCCTGCAGGCATCCAACAGGGCCAGGTGCCCCTGCACATTCAGATAGGTCTCCTGTTGCCCGGCGAAGCTCGCATCGGGCAGGTCCTCCGCCGTCGCGCTGGACCGGACCGCCACGTCCACCGGTTCCGGGCTCCCCTCGCTCAGCCGATCGTAGGCCTCGGTGATTTCCTGCTCGAGCTCGGCAGGGAGGCTCGCGGCAAGGATGGCCTGGCGGACTTGTCGGCCCCGTTGCCTGAGGTTCGCCAGATCATGTGTGTCGAGATCCTTGAGAATGTCCCGTATTTTTCCGTCGAGGCCCGTCTCCCGAAGGAAGGTACGGTAGGCTTCCGCGGTGGTGGCGAAGCCGTTGGGCACCTTCACGCCCTTCGCGGCCAACTCCCGGTACATTTCGCCGAGCGAGGCGTTTTTCCCGCCCACCAAGGGCACGTCGTCAATCCCGATGTCTTCAAACCATCGGATCGCGTCCAGTTGTTGCGCTGTGGTTGCCATTGAGATCCTCCCTGAAACCCATATTCCCTTAAATGATTGTGCAAACCCTGGACCGGGGAGGCAGGAAATCTAAGTGCGCTAAAACGTGAGGGTTATGGAGGCCCGTGGGGAAGCAGGGCTTGGAACCGCGAATCGCTTGGGGTGATAGGGGTCACTGGCGAGAGGGTCCTTGGGGAAAAATGCGTCACGGCGGAGCCCGGCTGAAAGCAGAAACAGGTGGCCTGGATTCTGGTACCAAAGGACCCCGTCCCACCGAAATACCCGCGAGTCACCATTCACCCTCACGCCCAACGTGTCGACTCTGTCCAAGGTTTTAAAAATTTTGACCTAGATACGGTTTGCCACCCATTTCTGCGTTGACTTCTCTCCCACCGATGACTAGGTTACGAACAACCATCATTTTTTCTTCACACGTAGCTTTTGCTAATCAGCAGTCACGGGTAAGGGACGAGATGACCCAAATCAAGGTGACCTCGCTCGGAGAGTCCAAGTATCACGTCGAGGTGCAAGAGGACGGCAGCACGACCAAACATGAGGTGACGGTCACGGAGGCGGACCTGAAAAAATACGGGAACGGCGTCTCGGCCGAACGCCTGCTCAAGGCGTCCTTCGAGTTCCTGCTGGAACGCGAGCCGAAAGAATCCATCCTCCGCACCTTTCCCCTCCCCCTCATCGCCCGCTATTTTCCCGAGTACCCCACCGACATCCGCGCCCGACTCGGATAAGCCTGCAGGAGAAAAGTCTTTGGGTCTCGAAGGGCTCGCAGGTAGAATCGGACCGCGGCCCAAGGCTTGAGGACATCCGGTAAGCGGGAAGCACGAGGCGTTCGTGGAACGAGAGATCTACACCCTGGCGGCCCGAATCGAGGAGGACCATTGGTGGTTCCGGGGCCGACGGGCCGTCCTCCGGTCGGTCTTGAACCGGTATGCCCCGCGAAAGGACGGGCCCCTCGCGATCTTCGAAGTGGGCTGCGGGAACGGCGGGAATCTGCCGCTCCTGGCTGCGTACGGCCGGGTCTCCGCCGTGGAATGGGACGATGCGGCGAGAGATCGCGCCGCGCAACGAGGACTCGCCCGGGTCGAAAAAGGCCGGTTGCCCGAGGAGCTCCCGTTCTGTGAGGAGCAGTTCGACCTGATCGCGACCTTGGACGTCCTCGAGCACGTGGACGAGGACCAGCGGGCCCTTGCGACGCTCCGGAACCGGCTCCGTCCGGGGGGAGTGCTGCTCCTGACGGTTCCCGCCTACCAGTGGCTATGGAGTCCGCACGACGACCACAGCCATCATAAGCGGCGGTACCGGCACTCGCAATGCCTCGCCATGATCCGGAACGCCGGCTTGACGTGTCAGTACAGCACCTATTTCAACACCCTCTTGTTCCCGTTGGCGGTGCTGCATCTCACGCTCGGTCGATACCTGACGCGGGGTCCCCAGACTGCGTTGGCCATCCCCCCCTTTGGTCTCAACCGAATGCTGACCGGCATTTTTGCGATGGAACGCCTCTTCGTTCCCCCCCTGAGATTTCCGTTCGGTCTCTCCATCCTGGCCTGCGCCACCCGGGCGGAGTGATCCGACTTAGGCGTTGCAGGACACTCCCTCCCCAGCTACACTCCTGGCAAGGCAAACCTACAGCAAGGAGGGAACCTGGTGCCGGCTGCGCCACAAGCGGGAGGGCCATCGCCCCAGCTCTTCTTTCAGACGATCAACAGCTATCAGCGGACCCAGGCGCTGCGGGCGGCCATTGACCTGGACCTTTTCACCGCGATCGGGGAAGGAAAGGAGACCGTGGCGGAGCTGGCCCGGCGGTGTGAGGCGGCCGAACGGGGCGTCCGCATCCTGGCGGACTACCTGACCATCCAGGGGTTTCTGACCAGGGATGGTGCGCGCTACCGGCTGACGGCGGACTCCGCGATGTTCCTGGACCGGCAGTCCCCCGCCTATATGGGCCCGGTGCTGGGCTTCCTGCTCTCTCCCAAGTTTACCGAAGGGTTCCGGGACATCGCCGGTGCCGTGCGCAAAGGCGGCACGGTGATGGGGGAAGCCGGCACACTGGAGCCTCAGCATCCCGCCTGGGTCGAGTTTGCCAAGTCCATGATCCCCATGATGGCCAAGGCGTCGGAGGAAATCGGGGAGCTCGTCAGTCAGACGAAACCGGCACCGAAGCGGGTCTTGGACATTGCCGCCGGTCACGGCCTGTTCGGGGTCGAGATCGCCAAGCGTTGTCCGAAAGCCGAGATCGTGGCGCTGGACTGGCCGAACGTACTGCCGGTCGCCGAAGAGAACGCCAGCAAGGTGGACGTGCAGACCCGATTCCGCACCATCGCCGGGAGCGCCTTCGACGTGGACCTGGGCGAGGGGTACGATCTCGTGCTGCTTACGAACTTTCTGCACCACTTCTCTCCGGGCACCTGCGAGACCCTGTTGCGCAAGGTCCATCGGGCCTTGGCCAAAGGAGGGCGGGCCCTCACGCTCGAATTCCTCCCCAACGAAGACCGCCTCACCCCGCCCCCCGTCGCCGAGTTCGCCCTCATCATGCTCGCGACCACCCCCGAAGGCGACGCCTACACGTTCAAGGAATACGATCGAATGTTCCGCAATGCCGGCTTCAATCGAACCGAAACGCACCCCCTGACCGGCTCGCTCGAAACGGTGCTGATTTCGTATAAGTAGCACTGGCCAACCCGCCCAAAACACCCACATCTTCGAATCGCCGGCATCCGGTCCTGGCCCGCGGATACTTCATCACGAGCGACCGACCAGCGTGACCGGTCTCCAACCGGGCCCTTGCCACATTTACTCAGAGTGAACCTTCAGCCTATAATTGAGCGCGTCCTCGCCCGTCCAGCGGTCATGTGCAGGCCGCATCAAACCCTTGAAATTGGTGCGATGATCGACCGACACAAAGGACTTCTCGAGGTCTCGGAGGCGATTGCGGTGCATCGCGATCTGACCGAACTGTTCCGTGATCTCGCCCAGCGTCTTCCTCAGGTCGTCCAGGTGAATTTCGTGGCCCTGTCATTGCATGATCCCGAGCGCAACGTGATGCGGCTCCATACGCTTCAGGCGAATGTGCCGGCCGACATCGTGGGGGGCCACGAGGAGCCGGTTGAAGAGACGCCGGCCGGAGTGGTCTGGAAAACGCAGCAGCCGATTCTTGTTCCGAATCTTGTTGATGAGAGTCGCTGGCCGAAGGTCACCGGGCGGATGCAGGAGGACGGGATCAAGTCCATCTGCGTCGTTCCCCTGACCACGGCCCTGCGGCGGCTGGGGGCTATGGGGTTCGCCAGCTTGCAGGAGGGGGCCTACGGTGAGGAAAACCTCGAATTCCTCCAACAGGTCAGCAAACAAGTTGCGGTGACGGTGGACAATGTCCTTCATCATCAAGAACTGGCCCGCGATCGAGACCGGCTACAGTTGTTGCTCGAGGTGAACAACGCGGTGGTCTCCAGCCTGGAGTGGCAGGAGTTGGTGACCCGGATCGCCTCCTCCCTCCGTCGGGTGATTCCCCACGAGGCGATGAGTCTCTACCTGCACGAAACCGATACAGGGAATTTTCGACGTCTCGCGCTGAATTTCCCCGGCAGCAAGGGGCTGCTTCTGGAAGACTCGGTGGTCCCGGTGGGAGACACCCCGGCCGGGTCGGCCTTCCTGTCCCGGAAGCCCCTGTTCTTCGAAGAAGAGGAGCTGCAGCGGTTTGACTCAGAAACCGCCCGGCGGTTGCTCGCGGAAGGGGTGAAATCCGGCTGCTGCCTGCCGCTGGTCTCCCACGACCGCGCCCTTGGCACTCTCAACGTCGGCAGCACCCGGAAAGATGCGTTCACCCATGCCGACCTGGATCTCCTGACCCAGGTAGCCGGCCAGATCGCCATCGCCCTGGACAACGCCCTCGCCTAC
>JBFFYZ010000061.1:0-8242 GCA_041568895.1 Nitrospiraceae bacterium | reverse complement strand
GTTCTGATGCAGGATCCAGGCGACGAGGGCATAGACCTCGTCCGGGGTCAGCGATTGCGGGGCGTAGTAGGGCATCGCCCGGTGGATAAAGTCATAGAGCGTCGTGGCATAGGGCCAGTAGCTGCCCACGGTTTTGATCGGTTGCTCCGTGGTTAAGGTGTCCTTCCCGCCGACGAGGCGATCCATGGGGCCCTCCTTGCCGGTCGGGCCATGGCATCCCACGCATTTCTTGGCGAAGATTTTGGCCCCTTCCAGGGGAGTGCCTCGTCCCGGCGGCAGCCCCTCGCCCGTGGGCGCGACGTCAATGTTCCACGCCTGAATTTCGGCTTCCGTGGCCGGGTGGCCGAACCCGTACGAAGGGGGCTTGTCTCCTGAGGCTGCGAGGGCCCAGGTTGCGAGTCCGACCACGCCAATCCCGACAGCAAGTCTTCCCAGCCCCTTCTTTGTCCACTCACCCAATCCGTCACGCGTGGACATTGTGCACCTTCCCGTCGCGGGTCACCTTCCAGGATTGAATGGCATTGTAGTGGTAGAAGGAATTCACGCCGCGAACGGCCACCAAGGCCTGACGGGTGGGCTGGACATAGCCGGTCTCATCCGTACAGCGGCTTTGTAAGATGGTCTCCTGCCCGTCCCACCGCCAGGCGTACCGAAACCTCGTCTGACATTTGGGGAGGACCGGGTCATCGAGCCGGGCTTCCTGCCAGGTCTGTCCGCCATCGGGGCTGACCTCCACCCTGGACACGCGTCCCTGGCCGGACCAGGCCAGGCCGCGGATTTCCACGAAGCCGGGCTGGATGTGCTGCCCGCCGGAGGGATGGGTGATCAGGGATTTTGCTTCCATGGTGAGGGTAAATTGCCGGGCGGTGCCGTCCGGCATGAGATCGGTGTAATGGGAGGTTTCTTCCCTGGTCATGAAGGGGGCCGTGCCGAGTTTGAGCCGGCGCAGCCATTTGATATTGGCGTTCCCCTCCCAGCCCGGAAGGAGCAGCCGCAACGGATAGCCTTGTTCGGGCCTGAGGGCCTCGCCGTTTTGGGCGTAGCAGAGCAGGGCTTCGTTCATGATGGGTTTCAAGGGAATGCTCCGCGTCATGGCGGCTGCGTCGCTACCCTCCGCGAGCATCCAGGTGGCCTCCGGTTTCATGCCGGCTTCCTGCAGCACCAGTGCCAAGGGGACCCCGGTCCACTCGCTGGTACTGATTAGCCCATGGGCTTCCTGGGCCGTGGTCCCGTGCGGTTTCCGCCACTGCCCGGCCGAGTTGCCGGCGCATTCCACAAAGGCGATCCGGGAGACGGCAGGAAAGCGTTTGAGATCCTCCACGGTGAAGACGATGGGCCGTGCCACGAGGCCGTGAACCATCAAACGGTGGCGGGCGGGGTCAATGAGCGGAACGCCATTGTGGTGGCGCTCGAAGTGCAGAGCCGAAGGCGTGATGATGCCCTCCAAATCCTGCAAGGGTGCCAGGGAATGGGTCGAGCTGGCGAGGCGGACGCTGCGCTCAAAGGCCGATCGTTGTCCATGGGGGGTCGGAGGGGACCCGGGAATTCGCGTGGGATCGGCCGGGACCGACGGCTTGGTGGCCGCGAGGGACGGCAACATTGCCTGAACGGTGGCCAGTCCGACCAGGGAGGCCGCCCCGGCGAGAAAGCGTCGGCGGTCGAGACCTTTTTTACTCTTTAAATTTTCATCGTCTGGCTGCTTGTTCATAATTAAACAACCTCGCTGCTGCTTAGTGCTGAGGTCTGTATTTTTTGGACTGAGGGCTCCGAGCTCAGTCGAGGGGCCCCCCAGTCCTTTTTTAGAATTGTACTTCTACCGTACCATGGCCCTCAAGTCGGAGCCAGAGGGTCAGGACCAGAATCACGAGCATCACGGCCATCGCGAGCACATCCGGAACGCGCAGGCACAGCTCCACGTAAGGCTGACGGCGGATGGCCGGTCCGTACCCTTTGGATTCCAGGGCCATGGCCAACAACCTGGTTTGCCGGAGCGTATGCCCGATCAAGGGAACGATCAAGGGCAGGTAACGGCGGATCCGGGCGAGGAACGAGCCTGCCGCTAAATCGAGCCCCCGCGATCGTTGGGCTTGGACAATCTGACCGGTCGAGCCGATCAAGCTGGGGACCCACCGGAAGGCCAGGGCCAGCGCGAACCCCATCGTGCTCGGAAGCCCCAAATGCTGAAGCCCCAGGGTAAATTCTTCGATAGTCGTGGTCGAGAGTAGGACCAGGCCGGCGATCAGCATGATGTTCAGCCGGAGCCCCATGCCGAGCCCGAATTGCAGGCCTTCCCGCGTCACCTCCAGGCCGGAGACCGACAACCAGGGGGTCCGGCCTTCCACAAAGAGCGGCCAGAGCAGCAGACAATAGACAAAGAGCGATCCCAAGAGGAGACCCATGCGTTTGATGTTGCCCCAGGCTCTGGCCCATGTTGCGGCCAGCAGGATCAGGACCAGCGGGATCATCAAGTACCGAGGGTCCGAGAAGAACAGCGCCACGGCAAAAATGGCGAGGAGGCTCAGCACCTTGGCGCGCGGGTCCAAACGATGCACCCAGGTGTCGCGGTCGAGATAGAGGAAAAAGCGATTCATTGATTCAATGACGATTGAATCATTTCCTTTTGAGATGCCGGTTCAATGGGCAAAGGAGCAAAGGAGGAAATGCATCAATGAGACCATCGTTCAGCGGCCACCGGGATCATCGTGCATCACGGGCGCCGGAGCGCCGCGCGGACCTCGGCGACCGTGAGCAGCGTCTGCCCCCACCGGGCGGCAAAGCGCGTGATGGGAGGCAATTCCAGCCCCGACGGCAAGGTTCCCTCCCGGCTCCCCAATCGGTGAAATACCTCCCGGGTCGGGCCGTCGGCCACGGCGTGGCCGCCTTCCATGACCAGGCAGCGCCGGGCATGGGCGGCAACCAGGCCGAGGGAATGGGTGATGATGAGGATCGTGTGCCCAAGCTGATTGACCCGATCCAGCATGCGCATCATGCGTGCCGCCTCTTCGGCGTCCAGGCCGGTGGTGGGCTCATCGAAGATGAGCACCGGCGGCCGCGCAGCCAGGACGGAGGCCACGGCCACCCGCTGCCGATCCCCTTTTGTGAGCGAAAAGGGATCCTGCTTTCTGATCTCGGGCTGACTGAAGCCGACCGCGTGGAGTGCCGACGCGACCCGTTGCTCGCAGGCCTCGGAGGCGTACCCGAGGTTGTGCACGCCGAAGGCGACTTCTTGCTCCACCGTTTCGGCGAAGATCTGATGATCGGGATTCTGGAAGACGTACCCCACCAATCCCGCCAGCTTTCCCACGCCCAGCCTTCTGGTGTCCTCTCCCTGGATCAACACTTGTCCCGTGGTCGGCAGGAGCAGGCCGTTGAGCATTTTGGCCAGTGTGCTTTTGCCCGATCCATTCGGGCCGATGATGGCCAGGAACTCGCCAGGGTGAATGGACAGCGTCAGGTCCGACAGAACCGATGAGCCCCGGTCGTATTCGTAGCCGACCCGGTCCAGCTGGATGACCGGCCGGCCTGCCGGAGGCCTCTCCTGGTTCTCATGCCGCGATTGGGGTACGAGCGTCAGGCCCTCCTCATCGGCGAACTGCCAGGCCTCTTCGACCGTCAGCGGGAGGGTTCTGCCGTCCCATCCCGAAAAACATTCTGCGAGGGGGAGGGGGCTCACCCCGAGGCTCGTCGCGAGCGCCGGTTGGCTGAAGAGCGACCGGGGCGAGCCTTCCCAGACCTTCCGGCCCTGGTCGAGCACCAGGATCCGGTCAGCCGAAGTGGCCTCCTCCGGATCTTGCTCGGCCAGGATCAACGTCGTGCCGGCGGTCCGAAGATCCCGCAGCAGGAGTTCCAGCCGACGACGGCCCGCGGGGTCCAAGTCGGTCAGGGGTTCGTCCAGGGCCACGAGGCCCGGTTGCCGAATTAAGATGGACGCGATCACCAGCCGTTGCCGTTGGCCTCCCGAGAGGGACAGCGGATTCCGAGGTTCCAGGCCGGCCAGGCCCACGAGGTCGAGGGTCCGCCTGATCCGGGCCTTCATCGCTTGCCGATTTTGTGGGGTACCGCGGAAGTCGGTCGGCCCGAGGTTCTCCAATGGAAAGGCCAGCTCCCATTCCACCTTGGAGGAGACAAGTTGGGCTTCAAAATCCTGAAACACCAGGCCGACGGTGTCCGCCTGTTCCCAGACCCGGCGCCGCAGGGTGTCCTTGCCGTTGATGATCAGTCGGCCGGCCCAGGCTCCTGCGATCATCTGGGGCACGAGCCCGTTCAGCGCGTAGCACAGGGTGGATTTTCCGGACCCGCTGCGACCCATCACCGCGAGGGCCTCACCCGGTGACGCGGTCAGGGACAGGTCGGTGAGTGCCGGCCTGGACGCCCCCGCATAGGTGAAGCTCACCTGCTCGACGGATAAGAAAGGGTGACCGGTGAGGAGTGATGGGTGACAGGCGGTTGCGGAGGGGATTTCTCCGAATCTCTCGTCCCGACTCACGTCTAACATCTCACGTTTCACGATATCTTCGTAGCGGAGACCCCATCGCTTGACCCGGGGATAGAGGAACCAGAGCAGCGGGGGAGCGAGGAGCACCGCCATCACGAGATTGTTGAGGAAGATGGCCGGCGCCAGGATCATGAAGGGCAAGAGGCCCAGGAGGTCCACGCCCCACCCCACGATGAAGGCGCAGACGAACGAGGCCGCGACGCAGATCAGGGCAAACTCAAGGGCCGGACGCCAGGATCGTTGGTCCGGCTCTTGCCCCGATGACAGCGGCCCCATCCGGCCCCAGAGCAGGTAGGGGATATAGCCGTAACAGAAATTCCCGATGAAGCCGAAGAGGCTTCCCGGTCCCAGCGTGCCGAAGCAATCGCCGATGAGGTTGCCGAAGCCGGACCCCCAGGCGGCCACGGGCCCGAACAGGAGTGACGCGACAATCGGAAAGGCGTTCGCGGGCCGTAGCTCCGCGAACCCTGGGATCAGCGGAATGCCCATCTTGAAGGGGATGAGGATGGCGGCGTACACGGCCGCGGTCTGAGCCACGAGGACGATCAGCCGCGTGTCGCGCCACACGACCAGAAGGTCGTGAAACAGATGTCGCCGGTGCGGAAGAATCAAGGTGTTGTCACGTCAGATCTGCGTCAGCGCAAGGTCCTGATAGCTGGTTTATTTCCACCACCGCGATGGCCCTTTAGATACAGATTTGTTCCATTTTGTTCAAGCTCTCTCCGGGCGATAAATAGGGGAGTAATGATGGTAATTTCCAAACGGGGGAAAATTCACGCCAAACTCATTTCATAAGTATTTCATAAACAGGCATGATGATTGCTGAAGTACATCGACGGAGGCCGGTTGGATGGAGGAAGATCGAACCAAAACACTCGTCGCTCTGGGTGCGGTCTGCCTGGCGATCGGGATCTTTTTCTTGGACCTAAGGATTCCGCTTGGAGTCGCCGTTCCCGTCCTGTATGCCATTCCCATTTTACTGACCTTGTGGATCCGCGGCCAGCGACTCACCCTCACCCTTGCAGGCGTGGTCTCCGTCCTTTCCCTCCTGGCCCTCTTTCTGACGTATAATCGTTCGACCCTATGGACGGTGATGCCTAACCGTGCCCTGGGTCTGTTCGGAATCTGGGTGGCGACGGCCCTGTTGCTGGCTCATAAGCGGGCCTCGGCAGATCTGCACCAGCGGGAACAAGAGCTGGAGGACTTTTTCGAAAACGGCCCGGTCGGTCTCCATTGGGCCGCTCCCGACGGGACGATCCTCCGCGCCAACCTGGCCGACATGGAGCTGCTGGGATACCCCAAGGAAGACTATGTCGGGCGGCGAATCGGCGAGTTTTTCGTCGAACAAAAAAAATTAGAGGACATCTTTCGGCGACTGGAGGCAGGGGAAACCGTTCGGAATTACGAAGTGAACCTTCGGTGCAAGGACGGCTCCATCAAGCATGTGCTGGTGAATGCCAATGTCTTGTGGGAGGACGGACGGTTTGTCCGGACCCGCTGGTTCACCCGGGATATCACCGACCGGAAGCGGGCGGAGAGGGAGCGCGAACGGCTGATCGTGGAATTGCGGCAAGCGGCCGATCAGATCAAGACTCTTCGCGGGTTATTGCCGATCTGCGCCTCCTGCAAGAACGTCCGAGATGACCAAGGGTACTGGGACCACATTGAAAACTATATCCAAGCCCATTCCGAGGCCAGGGTGTCCCACGGGATTTGTCCGGACTGCTTCCAAAAGTTGTATCCCCACCTGGTGAAACCCGAAGACGTCTCGCCGTCCTCTCCCTCGTTCTAAACAATACAGCCGGATTTGATGGGAACCGGGGCTATTCCGTTGCGGTGGGTTTCTTCGAGTCGGTGGCGTCGTCGAGGATGGCCCGCACTTTTCTCGCCAGGGCTTCCCGCGAAAACGGTTTGTACAGCATCTCCACGCCGTTCTGCAGAATGCCCTGCCGTATGATGGCGTCCTCGGTGTACCCGGTCATAAAGAAGACCCGGAGCCCCGGACGCTGTGCCGTGAGTTGCTCCCCCAACTCCCGGCCGTTCATCCCCCCCGGCATGATGACGTCGGCGATCAGCAAATCAATCGTCCCCTGATGCTGGGCCGCCAGGATCAAGGCTTCCCTTCCGGTGGCCGCCTCCAGGACGGTGTAGCCGTGCTGTTCCAGGATTTTCCGGACGATGCCGCGGAGACCGGCTTCATCTTCTGCGACCAGCACGGTTTCGGTTCCCATCCCCGCCGGCTGATCTTCGGCCTTGGGAGCTTCGGCCACGGCCATTTCTTCGACCTGGGGAATATAGATCTTGAACGTGGTGCCCTTCCCGAGCTCACTGAACACGAAGACATAGCCGTCGCTTTGCTTGACGATCCCGTACACCGTGGACAACCCCAGGCCCGTCCCCTTGCCCTGGCCCTTGGTCGTGAAAAACGGCTCGAAGATTCGGGCTTGGGTCTCAGGATCCATCCCGTGCCCGGTGTCGCGCATCTCCACGACCGCGTAGGACCCGGGCTTGATCTTGACCCGGCCTTGGGTGGTCCCCTCGGCACATTCGAGCGGGTACGTGGAAACGGTCAACGTGCCTCCCCTGGGCATCGCATCGCGGCCGTTGACGGCCAGGTTCATGATGACCTGTTCGAGTTGTCCCTGGTCCACCTTCACCCACAGGTGATCGGTGCTCAAGAGAGTCTCGAGATGGAGGTCCTCCCCGATCACGCGGCGCAGCATCTTGTCCAGGTTCGACATCACGAGGTTGAGATTGAGGACCTTGGGGTGGAGCATCTGGCGGCGGCTGAACGCCAGGAGCTGACGGGTGAGGGCTGCGGCCCGGTTGGCGGCCTTGTCGATTTCCTCCAGCTCCGAGTACTCCGGGTTGCCGCAGCCCAACTTATCGATGAGCATTTGGGTAAACCCGATGATGACCGTCAGGAGGTTGTTGAAGTCATGGGCGATCCCGCCGGCCAATTGTCCCACGGCCTCCATTTTTTGGGCCTGGCGGAACTGCTGTTCTAACAGTTTGCGGTCCGTCAGGTCATAGGCCAACCCCCCCACGAACTGCCGTCCATTGGTATCCCGGATGGGGAACTTGAGCGTCATGTACGACCGGAACCCTCCGTCCGGGACGGGCACGATCTCCTCCAGTTCAATGGGCTGTCCCTTGGCCAGGACGTCGCGGTCATTGTCCACTAATTGCTGCGCGATCTTGGGCGGCCAGAGCTCGTGATCCGTTTTGCCTTCCCATTCCTTTCTGGTCCGATTGAACAGGCGTTCGTAGGGTTTGTTCACGTACACATACCGGCCCTCGGGGTCCTTGATGAACGCGACGGCGGGATTGTTGTCCATGAACGCGAGGAAACGTTCCTCGGTGGCTCGGAGCGCCTCCTCCGCCTGCTTCCGCTCGGTGATGTCATAGCAGGAGCCGATGTAGCCGACGAAGCATCCCTCCGGGTCGTAATAGGGTCGGCCGATGTCGATGATCGAGCGATAGTCGCCGTCAAACCGGCGCAGGCGGTACTCCATCACGAAGGGTTGGCGGGCCTGAAAGGCGCCCAGGTAGGAGGAGAGACAGCGTTCGAGGTCGTCGGGGTGGACGCCCGCGATCCAGCCGTCGCCCGTTTCCTGCTCCAAGGTGCGGCCGGTAAAGTTCATCCAGCTTTTGTTGAAGTAATCGCACTTGGCATCCACGCCGGCCTTCCGAATGGGAGTCGGAAATTCGTCGAGCAGCCGCAGGTAGGTTTCCCGGGATGCTTTG
>JBFFYZ010000060.1:0-8251 GCA_041568895.1 Nitrospiraceae bacterium | reverse complement strand
GGGAGGGGTGTCCAGGATTTTATACTCCAGAAGGGCCTTCAGTCTTTCCCCTTCATTGGGAGGCAAAGGAGCGACTTGCATACTGGAGCATCCTTTGGGATAAATTCGGAAGCCGCCGGTCGATTTCCGCTCGTCTTGACCCTGCTTTTGACCGAAACCCACCATACCCCCATCCCCTCGGAATGCAAGCAAAGGGCGAAAACCTACCACCTGCATTCGCCTCCCAAACAACTCTTCACAGCTTCCGCTTTAGCATGGGCGCTCCGCTGGAAGTCCGAGCCCTCCCGTGGTACAAGAGGACGGCGTTCCTGAACACTATCAGCCAAGGCCCCCTAGGCCCGCGCCATGGAATCCATTACCCTCGCCCACATCCACCAGGCGGCCGAACGCCTGCGCGGCGTGGTCCATACCACGCCGATCCTCTCCAGCCGTCAACTCGACGAGGCTGCCGGGGCCACGGTGTTTCTCAAATGTGAGAACTTCCAGCGCGTGGGCGCCTTCAAATTCCGAGGCGCGTACCACGCGATTCTGACCTTGCCCCACGGCCAACAGGGAAAGCCGGTCGTCACCATCTCCTCGGGCAACCACGCCCAAGGGGTCGCCTTGGCGGCCCGCCTGCTCGGCCGGCAGGCCCATGTCGTCATGACCGGATCGGTCAATCCGGCGAAACGCCAAGCTGTGCAGGGGTACGGCGCCACCGTCCACGACTCCCCGAATCACGACGATGCGGAGCGGAACCTTCCGGCGCTCCTCAAAGAACTGGACGGCGTGTTCATTCATCCCTTCAACAATCCTCAGGTCATTGCCGGCCAGGGGACGGTCATGCTGGAGGTTTTCTCCGCCCTCCCTGACCTGGACGTCGTCCTCGCTCCGGTTGGCGGGGGCGGGTTGTTGTCGGGCACCAGTGTCGCGGCTCACGGCCTCAAGCCTTCCCTGCAGCTCTACGCCTGCGAACCCACCGGAGCCTTGGATGCCCTATACTCGGTGCGGGAAAACCGGGTCATGCCCATGACAAATCCATGCACGATCGCGGAAGGTCTCCGCACGAGCCTGGGGGAGCTGACCCTTCCCATTCTCCGCCAGCATCTCGCCGGGTTCTTTCCGGTCGAGGAGGAGGAGATTCGGCAGGCCATGCGGTTCATCTTCGAACGTCTCAAGATCGTGATCGAGCCCTCCAGTGCCGTCGCGGTGGCCCCTCTCCTCCGACGGGAACCGGCGCTGGCCGGCAAACGCGTGGGCGTGATCCTCACCGGCGGCAACGTGGACCTGTCCTCGTTTTTCGAAACGCTTCGGTGAACTATCCGGCGGGACCTGAGCTGGCAGGACGGCTTTTAGGCGGACCGATGTCCGTACAAGAGGGTGATGTTGATGCGGCGGCTTTCGTACTCGTCTTTGAACCGCAGGCGGTCCGTTTCGTGGAACAGGTCGGAATTGAAGATCACAGCCCGGTTCGCTCGATAGGGAATGGTGATGGCCTGAGCGCCTTGCTTCTCTAAGAACTCCCGGATCAGCGGCTCCTTGGTCTTGTTGTTGTACTCCTTGAAGTTCCACTCCTTCGGCGCTTCCTTGTCCCACACCACCAGCCCGCCATGGTCCGGATCGAGGTTGGCCTCATCCGGGGTAATCCAGAAATTTACGTTGACCGCGGCCGCGTCGGCATGGATGTTCAACCCGGTGAGCTCGCTGTCGTACTTGAACGCCCAGGCTTGGGTCAACCGGTGATCCTTGAAGATGTTCGGAAACCGTACCCGCAACTCCTCGGCAACTTGCAGCAACAGGGGCGAGGAAAAGCCCTCGCCCAGGAACGCCCCGATGTACCCGTTCTCGTAATCCTTCTTCCAGATCGTGGATTCCAGGCAAAAGGTGCGTAACCCACGGAGCGCCGGCTCCGTCAGAAGGTCATCCACGTACAGGGTCTCCGGCTTTTTGGCGTGGTACCTGGCTTCGATGGCCGCCACGTCCAGGTGCGGGTTCAGGGCCCCCCCGGCCATCGCTTCGCTCGCCCCGTATTGGAGGATACGGGCGAAGGACGGTTGGAGGGCGTCCTGTTCCTGTTTGTTGAGGAGGATCCGCACCCCCAACCCGCAGGGGCCCGATCGCTGCTGGAGCTGCGTGAGGGAGTCCCGATACTCGGCTAGATCGTTCCTCAGCAACCCGCGATCGGCCAGATAGTGGATTTGTTCCACGTCATGCTTGATCCTGGAGCGGTACAGGGACTGGACCATGACCCGCCGGCCGTGATTGTGCATCAAGTCGGCCGCCTTCCGGAGTGAATGCAAGGCCTCGTCCGGACGTTCCTTCCAGAGCCATGCGACCCCCAGATTGTGATACGCCTTGGCGTAATCGGGTTTGATTCTTACCGCCTTTTGGAAGGAAGCCAGGGCGTCGTCCAGGCGGCCCAAGTCCCGGAGTACCATGCCCAGGTTGTTGTGGGCCTCCGCGTGGGTGGGATCCAGGGCCAGGGCTTGCTCATAGGCCTTCACGGCCTGGTCCAAACGCCCCAAATCCCGGTAGGCGGCGCCTAAGTTATTATGCGCGTCCACGTAGGTGGGGTTCAGCTTCAAGGCCTGGTGATAGGACGCCACGGCCTCGTCCAACTTGCCCTGATCCCGGAGAGCGTTGGCCAAGTTGTTATGCGCCTCCACGTAGCCGGGACTCAGGTGGAGGGCGCGTCGATACGCCTCCATGGCCTCCCCCAGTTTGCCTTGTTTGTAGAAAACCAGGCCGAGATTAAACCAGTAATGGGGACTCTGGGGGTTGGCCTGCAGGGCCTGCTGGATTAATTCCGCGGCCCGTTCGTACCGGCCCACCTGATAGGCAAGGAGTCCGAGGAAATGAAGCGCGTCGGCATGGGCGGGGTCGGTGGCGAGGATTTGTCGGTAGAGCTGCTCGGCCTGCTGGAGCCGCCCAGCCCGGTGCTGCGTCACCGCCTCGTTCAACAGAGACTGGAGACCGTCTCGTCGCGGGGACTGGCTCGACTGGCCTTGCTGCTTTTCCAGGCGCCTTCGATCGGCCCTGTTCATACCGTTCCATCCGGCTAAAAAAGAGACCAAACCCTACCCTTCCCCCATAGGGGTGTCAAGAGCGGCCGGAGAGGGCAGCGCATGACGAACGGGGGCTCTTTCCGGCGACGGTCCTGCAAGCTTCCTAGCCCTTGAGAAAAGAAAATGTGATAAGGTTTTGGGGCCATGGTTTCACGAGAATTTTTCATCCCAGCGAGGTTGACGCAGGTGCGGACCATCGATCCCGGGGAGATCCGGGCGGTCACCCTCACCTTGCCGAAGGAAGTCGAGATCGACGGCTCCCCGTATCCCATCCTGGATCAAATGCGGCCGGGGAACGCCTTCTTGGCCAAACCCTGGGGCTCCCGGACGGGAAAGGCGCGCCGTCGGATGTACTCCCGGTCGAACTGCGCCGTCACCGCCCCGCTGGTTCTGGAAACCATCATTAATCACACCCATGAAGAAAAAGCGGATTCCTCCCCGTGGTGGCAAACGGACCAGGTTGAGGCCCTCCACCGCGGCGGGGGAACGATCGACGTCCGAGCCGGCCTGACCGGTGAGGGCACACACCTGACGCTCTTCGAGAACAGCACGCAGTGCGAGCCCACCAACCTCCGTCTGGAACCGGACGGCGAGTGGGAATCCATGCGGGTCCTCGCGCTGGCCTTTTCCACCGGGATCACGCCCTTTCTGGCCCACGTGCGGTACATGGCCGCGCGCCGGTTCGGACGCACCGCTCAACAGCCTGGGGCCTACTTGACGTTGATAGCCAGCGCGCGCACCCCGCGCCAACTGCTGGAGCATGAAGAGCTTCTGCAACTCGCCGGGCAATATCCGGAGAATTTCTCCTATTATCCGGTGCTCACCCGGGAATGGCCGGAAGGATGGTCTTTTGGAAAAGGCAGGATCATGAGAGCCACCGGGTCCGGCGGGGAGACTGGGTCAGTGGATTTGAACCCCTTGCGGGAAGTGGTGCCGGACCTGGAAGCCTGGCACGTCCGGCTGTGCGGAAACGCGGTGGCGCGGACTCAGTTCCAGCGTGGATTGGAGCAGAGCGGATCTTCCTGCCTGAGCCTCCGTTCCGAAACCTGGTAGGCTTTCCATTGCGGCGGAGTGTCAGGCCTTGCCCGTTTTTTTGACATGGGCGGCGCGAATGGCCTTGGCCTGAGCTTCCCATGGCGCCGCCTCCCGCCCGCGCCCCAGCTTCCGCAGCACCCGGCCGTAATATTCCAAGCTGTCCACCAGACCCAGGGGGTCCTCGCTCCATCTCTGCTCCCTGATGGCGACAGCCTCACGGTAATGCGGCTCGGCCCGCTCGTACTGTTTCAAACCGTAATACAGCGCCGCCAAGTTCAGAAGACAAATGGCCAGGTCAGGATGGTCTCGCGGTAAGGTCTTGCGCGCAATGGCGAGGGCCTGCTCCAGCAGCGGCGCCGCCTCTTCAAACCGCCGCAGGTCGAAATACAGGGCCGCCGCATTGTTCAACCCCGCCGCCAGGTCAGGATGATCCGACGACAACCCCCGCTTTCTGATGGTGAGCGCTTCCCGGTACAGCGGCTCGGCTTCCGCGTACCGACCGACGGCATGATGGCAACGGGCCAGGCT
This sequence comes from Nitrospiraceae bacterium, assembly GCA_041568895.1. Lineage (GTDB taxonomy): Bacteria > Nitrospirota > Nitrospiria > Nitrospirales > Nitrospiraceae > JBFFYZ01. The sequence continues at coordinate 3,644 of JBFFYZ010000060.1, read as the reverse complement.
CGTCAGGAACATGGCCTGGACGGGATGGTCCGGAGGATGGGCTTTTTGGGCCACCGCCAAGGCCTTCTTCAGCAACGGCTCCGCTTCCTGGAAATTGTCCTGAGCCAGATAGAGCATGGCCAGGTCTCTCAAGCCCATCGCGAATTCTGGGGAAGTGTTGCCCATGACACGCACATAAATTTCGAGCGCCTGTTTCAGCCGTACTTCTGCGGCCGCGTAACTTCGGTAGGCTCGCAACCACTGTCCCAGCCGATGGACCAGTTGGCCGGCTTCCAAAAAATCACAATGCCATTCCTGCCCGATCCCTGCGACCGCAAGAGCCTGCTGGAGCATCATCTCGAGGAACAGGCTGTTGTCCTCTTCTGGAGGAGGCAGGGCGCGGTGCAGGGCTCGGACGGCCCGCTCCGCCCACTCCCGCTTGGTCAGGTCATCCATACCCCGTTTGGCCGCCTCCTGCGCAAGGGGAGTGAGGCTGAAGGATTGGTGGTCGAGGTCCCAGCTGATGAGCCCGAAGCGAGCCAGGATATCCAGTGCCGCATCGAGTCGGGGTGAGGGGATGTCAGCCCCGTCTCCGGTTCGCGGAGACACCAGCTTCTCCAAATTTGGGCCGAGGGCCGGAGCGCCTTTGACCAGCAGATCCAGCGGAATCCGGTCCGGAAAAAGAAATGCGCTGACGCGGAGCAGGTCCGCAGAGGAGGCGGACTCTTTGTCGATTTCGTCCACACTCAGCGCCCAGGTGGAGATCACGGAGGCTGGGCACCCGTTCCCCTTCGTCCGGGTATTGCCCGGCAGAGCCGGCGCCGAAGGATCGCGTGAGGGTTTCAGTTGGGGCGACAGTTCGTGCAGGTACTCCCTGAAGGTTCGATGGGTGGCCGCCAAATATGCTCCAGCTTGTTCCAACGCCACCGGAAAATTTCCCAACTCCTGCGCCAGGGTCATTGCCGCAAATCGCTCCGCCGGGTCGCTTTTCAACCGCCCGGTCCGCTTAAAAAGAAAGTTCATGGCCTCCTCCGGCAGCATGGGGCCCAACTGGACCGATTCCGAGATCCCGCAGGTATTCCAGGAGGCCGTCCGCGACGTGAGAAGAATTTGTCCATGTGAAACCGGCTGGAATAACGCGTTGACCACAGCGGGATCATCCGCATTGTCCAAGACGAAGAGCCATTCCAAATTGCCGTCCAACCAGGCTTTCACAGCCAAGACCGCTTCGTCCAGATTCCGGCCATCGTTTCCAGCCAGACCCAGGAGTCGAGCGATCGCCAATAGGTCGGTCTTCAAAATCCATTCGTTGTTGGCCCGGGCCCACAGCACCGCCGTGTATTCCCTCCGGTTTCGATAGGCATAGGCCACCGCGGTCTGGGTCTTGCCCATTCCCCCACCTCGTCCGAATACGGGAGCTTCGGTGAGTACGACCGCGTGGTGATCGAGGAGCGAGGTGCGGAGGTCCTGCAAAACCTTGGCGCGCCCCGTAAAAAAGGGATTGGGCGAATACGGGACCCACCAAGGGGCCGATAAGATTTCCGGATTGCGCTCGAGGGTCAACATAACGGCAAGTCACTCACCTGGAGGTTCGGCCAGCGGAGTGGAGACGTGCATCAGAGGCAAGGAGGCGGCTCTCTCGACCAGGAACAAAAGAAAGACGGGGACAAAAGACCGGTGGGGACTGAGTCAGATCACCCGAAAGGGGCCGCGGCACCGGTCGCGAGCACAGCCGTTACTGGAAGACAAATTGGGCCCGCCGGTTCTTCCACCAGCAGTCCTCATTATGCTCGTTACAAGTCGGCTTCTGCTTGCCGTAGCTCGTAATCATGATTTGCGAGGAGGCGACTCCCAAGTCCTCCAGATACCGTTTGACCGAGCGTGCCCGCTTTTCCCCGAGCACCAGATTGTAATCAAGGGTGCCGCGTTCGTCGCAATGCCCCTCAATGAGCAAGGACCATCCGTTCCGGGCTTTCAGCTGACGGGCATACTGTTCCAGCGAGGATTGCGCCTCGGACCGAAGGTGGAATCGGTCGAAATCGAAATACACGTTGTCCAGGGACAAGGCTCGAGCCACCTCCACCGGGGGAGCGGGCACCGGGGTCGGTGGCTCCATGACCGGTTCCATCGGCGTCGAGGGTGTGGAGGAAGACGCAGAGGACGGGGCTGGAGGAGGCACAACAGGCGTGACCGTCAGGTCTTGTTCCGAGAGACGCGGAGGCGCACCAACATCCATCATCCGCGGCTCATCCTGCTGCGGCACCTCCGGCCGCGTCGCTTCTGCCAGGGTTGGCTCGGGAGGCATCGGCTGGGAGACTTCCGGACCCGGTATCAGGGCCTGATCCACAATCGAAACGGAAATTTGTTTCGTGCACCCGCTCAGCATCACCAGCAGGCCGAGGCCCGCAGCGGGAATCGCCATGCGAAGCACTTCAAAGGTTCCAGGGAGGGTCCGTTGTTGCTTCATGGATCTAACCTCGTTCATGTTTCCAATGAGTCCACTGGATCCAAGTTTTGAAAATCGAGCAAGTGCCGTGCCTTTTTCTAAGCAATTGAAAAATTGACCTTTATCTGAAAATCCTTCTCGAATTTATTGTTCAAGAGGGGGTCGGCGAGGACCAAATTGAACACCTTTAAGAAAACCCAGTCTTTTTTCCGACGGAGCGACCGGAAAGGCTCAGCCAGGGTTGGCCCTTACAAAGCCAAGGGTAGCCGCTCCCTAGGATCTGTCAAACACCTCTTTCGAAGAAAAAAGGTCGGTGTCCCAGAAGAGGAATGGGACAGGGCCGGTGGATTTTCCTTCAAAAATGAAAGGCTTCTCTCTGACCTAGGGTCTCTTTTTAAACGAGGAACCCTATTAAAAAGTCATTAATATTCAGTATCTTGTGTAAAAAATTTCTTTGCTCCTACCACATCTGGGGTTGACAGGAGTATCGGGTAAGTCTATTATTGACCCGCTGGTCAATATTGTCCCTTTATTCAATTACCTCTTTTTTTCCAATTCGCCGTTTATTCCCCTTCAGAGATCGCCTTCATCAGAGCAAGGCAGGCACCTGTAACAGGAGAAATGGGAACGGTACATGAGGGTGAGCGGCTCACGAATTTCCAGACCAGGACCTAAAGGACTAGGTCCGGGCTCTTGGTCTGGCCACGGCACGAGAGGACCATTGCACTCCGGAACGAAATCCGTCTGGCGAAGATGTCCGGAGGACTCGTCGGAGCCGTGGGGAAAGGAGTGAGTAATGTATCAACAGACCAAAGACCAGTCTCACCTCTGGTCCATCATCTTGGCCGGAGGCGAAGGAACACGCCTGAGTCCGGTAATCCAGCAGTGGCTGGGGTATCACAAACCGAAGCAATACTGCGCCTTCATTGGCACCCGATCCATGCTGCAACATACCTTGGATCGGGCCGATCGCCTCACCCCACCGGAACGGAAGGTGACGGTGATCGCCCCCGCCCACCGGGAGTATGCCCAGTCTCAACTGGGTGATCGCCCCGGCAGCGTGATCCAGCAGCCGGCCAATTGCGACACAGCGGCTGGAGTCTTTCTCCCCCTCACCTACGTTCGCGCTTACGATCCCAACGCGGTCGTGGTGGTGTATCCCTCCGACCATTTCATCTACCCCGAGGAAGGATTCGTCCGGGCCGTGCGCCACGCGGCC
>JBFFYZ010000059.1:0-8295 GCA_041568895.1 Nitrospiraceae bacterium | reverse complement strand
TCCATCTCCGGCATCAGGATGTCCAGCAGAATGAGGTCGACGTTGGTGGCTTGAACGCCAGGGGTTTCGCCCGAGAGGAGCTTCAACGCTTCGGCGCCGGAGTCGGCCTGGACCACGTCTTTGAAGCCCGCCCCTTCCAGGGTTTTTTGCAGAAGAGTCCGGTCGTCCATCGAGTCATCCACGATCATGATACTCATGGCTCCCTCCTTGCCACCCTCGTGTTCACCAGGTCGGAAAGCCTCCTCAGGCTTCGTACACCACCTCGACCCGGGTCAGAAAGTCCGAGAGCTCCGAGACGGTGGTCCTGATTGTGTCGGCCTGTTTGCCTTTGGCCGCTTCCTCGATGGTGGCCCCGAACTCAGAAATCCGATCGAAGCCGTAGCCGCCGCCATCGCCCTTCATGCTATGGCCAAGGATCCGGATAGTCTCGAAATCCCCCTTCTCCAATGCGGCATGAATTTTCTTTGCATCGTTTTCCTTGTTCTTCAGGAAGCCGGGCACGATTGTCTGAATGTCGGGGTCGATTTTCACGACAATCTTCCCACCCGTTTGCATAGGTCCACTTTGGCTCATTGCGTCGTCGTCCTTTCCTCTCTTGTGCGCGGGTTACCCGCTCACGCCGGTCCTCGTACGCTAGGCCCATTCCAGGGCTAGGCCTCGAGCCCGCCTCCCTGCCCCGGGCCAGCTTTCCGCCCGAGGAGGCGAAAGGTGACCATTTCCCCCTTGCCCTTGACCTGAACCGGCTCCTGTCGCTCAAACCGGTAGCCATGTTGGAGCCGTGCATGGGTTTCGGCGGTGACGAGAATGTGTCCCGCCTGGGCCAGGGATTCCATCCGGCTGGCCATGTTCACCGTATCCCCCCACAGATCGTAGATGAATTTATTCCTCCCGATGACGCCGGCCACCACGGGACCGGAGCTGATGCCGATGTGGAGCTGCAACGGGGTCCCGCCGGCCCTGGTATAGCTGGTCAGCTCGGTCTGCATATCCAGCGCCATCTCGGCCACGGCCTGGGCGTGATCCGGCCTGGGGGTGGGCAAGCCGCCGGCCGCCATGTAGGCATCGCCGATGGTTTTGATCTTTTCCAGGCCGTGCTTCTCCGCCAACCGATCAAACATCGAAAACACGTCGTTGAGCAAGGCCACCAGGTCCTGCGCCGAACGGCCGACCCACAGGGTCGTAAAGTCGGCGATGTCCGCAAAGACCACGGTCGCCTCGTCGAAACTGTCGGCGATGATGCCCCCTTCCCGCTTCAGCTGATCCGCAATCGGCTTGGGTAAAATATTGAGCAGCAGTCGCTCGGACTTCTCCTGCTCGGCCTTCAGCAGGCGGTGCTTCTCATCAAGGGAGGTCATGGCCGACTCCAACTGCTGGTTGACCTGCATCAATTCCCGTTCCCGGGCCTTGCGCTGATCCATCTCGTGCTTCAACTTCAACACCGACCGGACCCGAGCCAGCAGATCGACCTTGTGGAGGGGTTTCTTGATATAGTCCACCGCCCCTGCGGCAAAGGCGGCCTGTAGATCCTGCACGTCCGTGTCCGCCGTCACCATCACGATCGGGATGTCCCGCAAGGGATCGCACGCCTTGATGCGACGACAGGCTTCGATTCCGGTCATGTCCGGCATGATCACGTCCATGAGAATCAGGTCGATGCCGGTGGCTTGGTAGGTCTTGCCCTCCATCCCCAGGAGGTCGAAGGCCTGGCGGGGCGAGTCGGCAATCAAAATTTCCCGGAAACCGGCCTCGGCCAACAGGGTCTTGATGAGAACCTGTTCATCGACCTGATCGTCAACGACAAGAATGCTCATACCCGATCCAGCAACCTCGGTCCTTCATCCCTTGAATCAAAAAACAGGCAAATCTCAGGCATTCCGTCGTGTCATCCTCATGATGGAGCAACAGTGGAGCCGTTGACGCCCAAGCCGCCTGCGCGAATCGGACACAGGGGGGATCGTGACGTTGCTCAGACGATTGTGGCCCGCGCCTCACCGACCGGCAGGACTCAGGTTTTAAAGCTCCCGGTCTGTTCAGAGAGCGCCTCCAGGAGCACGGCCTTTCGGATCGGTTTGGTGAGGTGGGTCGTACACCCGGCATCGAGGCTCTTTTGAATTTCTTCCCTCAGCGCGTAGGCCGTCAAGGCAATGATTGGGGTCGCGGACAGCCCCTGCTCCTGCTCCCATTGCCGGATGGTACGAGTGGCCGTATAGCCGTCCATCACCGGCATCTGCATGTCCATGAGGACCAGGTCGTACCCCCCCGCCTTGAATCGCTGCACCGCGATCTCGCCGTTTTCGGCCACCTCCACCTGATGGGGAGTCTTCTTCAGGTAAGACAAAACCAGCATCCGATTGTCCTCCGAGTCCTCCGTCAGGAGGATCCGGAGCGGACGTGCCTCTTGGGCATTGACAGGGGTCGGCTCCGCCGTAACAAGCTCTTCCTTTGGACGTTGCTTGGACAATGCGATGGTGAGGACGTTCAGCAGGTCGTCCCGGTTCACGGGCTTGACCAGGCAGCCCGCCAGGTTCAGCTCCCTGGCCCGGGCCAAATCTCCCTTTCGATGGTCCGAGGGCAGCATCACGATGATCAGGTCGGCCAAACTCGAGTCTTCCCGGATCATTTCGGCGACCCTGAAGCCATCCATCCCGGGCATGCGGCAATCCAAGATGATCACATGGTAAGGCTTTCCCTTTTCCTTGGCTCGCTTGAGTTCGTCTAGACCCTCCCTGCCTCCCTCGGCTTCATTGACCCATGCGCCCCATGAGGTCAGCGTCTCTCTCATGATAATGCGGTTTTCCGCATTATCATCGATCACCAGGATCCGAAGCTCCTTGAACTGACTGGCGGTCAACGTAGCGGGTTGGTCAGCGCCTTCCTGCACCCGGAACTTGGCGGTGAAATAAAAGGTGCTGCCCTTGCCCACTTCGCTCTCCACCCAAATCCGCCCCCCGAACAACTGGACGAGCTTTTGAGAGATCGTCAGCCCCAATCCCGTTCCTCCGAACTTTCTGGTCGTGGAGGAATCGGCCTGGGTGAAGGCCTGGAAAATGGCCTGCGCCTTATCCGCCGGAATGCCGATCCCGGTGTCGGTGACCGAAAATCTGAACATTGTCCCTTCTTTGGCCTCGGGATCCTTTTCCACGGAGAGCACCACCTGTCCCTTTTCGGTGAACTTGATCGCGTTGCTGATCAGGTTCACGATCACCTGGCGCAGGCGGTAGGGGTCTCCGATGAGGGCGGTGGGGACAGCGGACGGAATCTTGTAGGCCAGCTCAATTCCCTTGTCCTGGGCCAGGACCTCCAATTCCGACACAATCCGGCTCAGATACTCGTTCAGGTCGAACGGAGTCTCTTCCAGTTCGAGATGACCGCCTTCCACCTTGGACAGGTCGAGGATGTCATTGATGAGGTTGAGCAGGGTCCGTCCCGCGCGTCTAAAGACCTTCACGTACTCCTGTTGTTCCCCGGTTAAAGGAGTCTCCGCCAGCAAATCAGCCATCCCGATGATGGCGTTCAAGGGCGTGCGGATCTCGTGGCTCATGCTGGCGAGAAAGTCGCTTTTGGCGCGGTTCGCGACTTCGGCGGATTCCTTCGCCTTCTGGAGCTCGGCCTCCACCAGCTTGAGCTCCTTGATGTGCACGATGAGGTCGGTTTTTTCCCTGGCCACTCGGCGGGCGGTCTCCGTGGTGGAGCCGTAAAAGATCGCCATGATCAGCAGGAGCGGAATCCGAAGCAGCGTGCTGGTGGTTAAACTGCTGGCATCCATGTTATCCAGGTACAGGACCGCCCCATAGGCCAGATAGAGGAAGGCCGAGAGACCGACCATCTGTTTCAGCGACTTGGTGGTCGCGGACAGCAGGATGACGAGGAAATAGGCCAGGTACAGATCGGAGTCGGCGTCACCGGACAGGTAGATGATGAAACTGGTGAGCGCCGTATCGCCCACGGCCAGTCCCATGGAAAACCAACTCGCCTCGACGATCTGGACCGGGAGGGCCATGATGAAGGCCACCATGATGAGCAGGCCCAGAATCACGACCTCCTGCATCTGCCGGTCCAGCAGGGACTGTTCGCTGAAAAGAATTTCGTAGGACAGGACGATCGTGACGAGGGTTTGAAGGAGGATGATCTGGGTGCGACCCAGGAGTTCGCTGGTACTGGACAACTTGAGGGAGCGTGGGGGGGGTATGGCTATAGATTTCGCCCTGGTGGCCATGGGGTCCTTTACCTTCCCAAACCCTTCGTGGTGGACTTAGAGAAGCGGCTCCTCGCCGGACCCAATTCTTTTAAAAATCGGAGGGATAGCAAGGAGTTTTTCCTCCCGCTCAACCACTTACGGGCATAGCGGCCAGGCTTCCACCGGACCTCAGCCCCCACTCGACCCTCGCGTGAACTCTTGCGAAGGTAAGGCTATGCCAAGGGTTCAAACCTGTCAAGAAATCTCCCTTTAGATGAGGTAACGGAGGAAGGCGGAAACAGCCGTGGCCGCGGCAGGGACCTGGGTTTCGTGCGACAAAAACCCTCAGACCCGGCGAACGGCCCTCAGCAGGGTTCGCCTTCAGGCAGGGACAGGCCCTTCCAACTCGCCGGCCAGGCAAATGCGGTTACGGCCGAGGTCTTTGGCCCGGAACATGGCCTGCTCCGCCTTGTGGAGGAGGTTCCGCTTGGTTTGGCCGTGGTCGGGGAAGCCAGCGTACCCGATGCTGGCGGTGAGGACCTTCATGTCCGACCCTTGTTTCTGGACCTTGGAACGAAGGGCCTCCCGCAGACGATCCACCACGATTTTGGCGTTCGCGACCGGCGTCTCCCGGAGCAAGGCGGCGAATTCGTCTCCCCCATAGCGAGCCACGATGTCGCCAGGTCGCTTCGGAGAATCGCTTCGCAGGCAGCTGGTCAAGACTGTGGCGACTTGCTGGAGATACTCGTCCCCGGCCTCCACGCCGTAGGTATCGTTGTAGGCTTTGAAAAAGTCCAAATCCAAAAGGATCAGGGACAGGGGTTTTCCCTTTTGAGCCGCCAACCGCCATTCCTGGTCGAGCAGGTCTTCGAATCGCCGGCGATTGAGGACACCCGTCAAGGCATCCTGCGCGGACAGGCGCATCAGCGCCTTGTTGGCTTCCTCGAGCTGCGCCTTCAGCTCCTGGAACTCCAGTTCCTGCGCCTTCCTCCTGTCCATTTCGCGTTTGAGTCGGAGAACCGACCGCACGCGGGTGACCAGTTCGACCTTGTTGGGGGGTTTGGCGATAAAATCCACGGCCCCTGCGGCAAAGGCCAACTGCAGCCCTTCGACTTCGGTCTTGGCGCTGACCATGACGATGGGAATGTCGCGGAGGTGCTCGACTTCCTTGATTTGCCGGCAGGCTTCAATGCCGTCCACTTCCGGCATGAGAATATCCATCAAAATCAGGTCGATCCCGAGGTCGGATTTGGGGGGACTCTCCAGGCCCAACTGTTTGAACGCCTCCGGGGCCGATTCCGCAAAAAGGAGGTCCTTATACCCGGCTCCCTCGAGGATCGTTTTGAGTAATTGCAGGTTGTCGGGGGAATCGTCAACGATCAAGATGCTCATGGTTGCCTGGGGGGAGGGTTCCCGACTCGGTAGGGGCTCCCGAATTCCTGAATGATGCGGCCAAGCTACCTTGACCTCGACATTGTGTCAAGCTTCGTCACCTCATCTGACGGTGACCAGGGGACTGGATCATCAGCGCGTGGCGGCGTCCTTCACCAAACCGGCCTGAGTTTGTTCCCACATGAACCGGGCCGAGTTGCGGTTGACCAGCCACACGCCGAGCAGAATCAGAAAAATCCCCGCGAGTTCCTTGGCGCCTATCGGCTCGACGAGAATCAGCGCCGAGAAAATCAATGCGGAGACCGGAATCAAGTTGACAAAAATCCCCGCCCTGGCGGGGCCGATACCTTGGACCCCGAAGAGCCAGGCCTGTTGCCCCAGGGCCGTGGCGAAGATGATCAGGTACGCGAGCGCCATCCAGCCGGCAAGCGAGATTGAGGCCATGCCGGCCAAGGACACCTTTTGGTCCATCCAGAGCAAAGGAATTTGATACAGGATAGAGAGGAGTAGGGTCGTCCAGTTGACGGTGAGGGGAGAAAACCGCTCCATTGCCCGCCGGCCGCCAATCGTGAACAAGGCCCAGCTGACGAGGCCGAGCACCACCAAAATCCCGCCGAGCCAGGGTTGATCCCCGACTGCGGGAGCCCCCTCGCCTCCCGAGACCAGGGCCACTCCGCCAAAGGACACCCCGCAGCCGAACCAGACGACCCGAAAGGGTATATCTCGGATCAACAGGGAGGACAGCAAGGCCGTGATGGCAGGACTGGCGCCGATGATGATCCCCGCCGCACCCGCGCCGATATATCGCAGCCCGATCAGGGTGAGTAGGTGATTACCCAGGACGCCCAGTCCAAGGACGGCGAAAATCCCGAGATCCTTGGAGGAAAACCGGCAGGTACCGCCTTCCTGCCACCACCACAAAGGAATCAATATCGCAAGGGCCCCCAGCCCGCGAAGCACAGAGGTCTCCACCGCGGAAAAAGAGTCCAACGCGACTTTTTGCCCCACGATGGAGCCGCCCCACACCACCGCCGCGGTGGTGAGCGCCCCGTACGCGGCCAATTCCGATGTTTTGCTCATGGCGATTCGCGGCTATAACAGTCAGCCGGGTTGCCGTCAAGGCCTTTCCGGCGGTTCGCCACGGGGCGTGACGACCAGGACCCCATCCCGTATCGTCACCAGGACCGCGGTCACCCGCGAATCTGCACCCACCCGCCGGTTCAGCTCCTGAATGGCCGCGGTGGACCGATCAGGCGGCGGCTGCTGCAGGACGTCACCGGACCACAACACGTTGTCGACCAGGATCACGCCGGAGGCCTTCACCAACTCCAGCGCCCGCTCGTAATAGGCCACATAGTTCACCTTGTCGGCGTCGATAAAAATGGCATCGAACGGACCTTGCAGATCTCGGAGCGTCTCCAGTGCCGGTCCCATGTGGACTTCGATCTTCTTGCCGTGGGGGCTCTTCGCAAAATATCGCCGGGCCAGCGCGGCTGCCTTCAAATCGACCTCGCAGGTGACCACCCGGCCGTCATCGGGGAGCACCTCGGCAAAGCACAGCGCGCTATAGCCGGTAAACATCCCGATCTCCAGGACCTCCTTGGCCCGAACCAAGCGGGCCATCATTTGCAGAAAGGCCCCCTCCAAGGGTCCCACCACCATTTGAGGCAGGTCCATGGTGCAAAACGTCTCCTCGCGAAGCGCCCGGCGGACCGGCGTCTCGGGGGATGAACAAGATTCCGCGTAGGCTTCGATTTCGGGCAGTACCAAATCCTTCATGCCATTCCTCCCGTTGGAGGGCGAATTGAAAACTCCGGCTGAGGTTGGTTACACTGGCCGGACATCATACCATTTCATCGCTCACGGTAAGATAGTTCTCCATTCCTAGGGCGACCACCACCGATACCTTGCACGGGGAGGCACCGTTTCGATGGGATCCTTGAGCCGATTCACGACCCTGATCGAGCGACTTCGGGAAATTCGGCACCTGACGAGCGCGGCCTCCCTCTTGTCTTGGGATCAGGAAACCTACATGCCTCCCGGGGGCGGTTCGGCCCGTGCCGACCAATTGGGTACTCTTCAGGGCCTTGCGCACGATCGGCTGATCGCCCCGGAGACGGAACGCCTCCTGACCAAGTGGGTGGACCCAGCGACGGGTCTGATCCGAGAGTCGCCAGACCAGACCTGGGACGAACCCTCCCGTGCGCTCCTGCGGGAGCTCTGGCGCGACTTCAGCCGGGCCAAGAAGCTCCCCACGGAATTTGTCCAGCGCTTGGGTCGGGAATGTTCCCTGGCACAACAGGTCTGGACCGAAGCGAGAAAGAAAAACGACTTCGCCCTGTTTCTGCCCAATCTTCGTGTCGTCGTAGAGCTGAAACGCGAGGAAGCCCGGTTCTTGGGTTTTTCCGAATCGCCCTATGATGCGCTGATGGATACCTACGAACCAGGTGCCACCGTCTCTCAGCTTCGCCCCCTGTTTGCCGCTCTCAAAGGCGACCTGGTTCCGCTTCTCCACCAGGTCCTCGCCTCCCCGACCAAGATCGACGATTCCATGCTCTATCGTTCCTATGACCAGGGCCGCCAGGTGGAGTTCGGCAAACTGGTCCTCACGGCGATGGGGTATGACTTTCACAGGGGACGGATGGACCTGTCCGCCCATCCCTTCACCACGTCGTTCCACCCGACGGATGTGCGCATTACCACCCGGGTGTATGAAACCGAACTCC
>JBFFYZ010000058.1:0-8359 GCA_041568895.1 Nitrospiraceae bacterium | reverse complement strand
GGCGGCCAGGTGGCGCATCCTGGCGGCGGGAAAAGAAACCGTGCTGGCGAGCAAAAGAGCGAGTTTCAGCGAACCCGTCAACCCGCTGGATTATGGGGCCATCGTTTCGGCGATGAGTCACGCACTTGCCGACCTCAGTCGCGAAATCGCGTTGGCCATCGGGGCCCTGGCACGCAAAGGGTCAAGCCCGGTGGAGAGCCCGATGAAGGAGTAGTGGGCGGACCGCTCTGAGGTGAACCCGGCCTCCCCCTTCATCAACGACTCCCCAGCATAAAAGGAAGATCTTCCAGGAGGTGAAAGACACAGAGTTGGAGCAGCAGAATGGCCAGGACGGAGAGGAGCGTTCGGTCCAACCAGAGCAGTCGTCTGGGACCTGAATGTGGCTCTGGAGGCAGGACAGGAAGGGTTTTTCGCCAGGCCCAAAGGAGAATCCGGACCACCAGGAGAATGACAAAGAAGGTCAGAAGGAGGCCGCCTGCTGCCGTCTGGTGAAAACGTCGGGTGAAATGTTCCACCTGCTGGTTGATGGCATCCTTCTGCTTCGCCATGGCCCCCGCTGTCCCAATGGTAGCTTTTCCCCGGCCGGTTGCCGTGTCCTGATTGAACGCCGTTCCTTGCGACGTGAGCACGTCGATCTTTTTTTGATGCCATTCGTTAAGGGAGGCGAGATACGCGGCCAAAGCGATCGATACGATCAAGAGGGTAAACTGAGACTGGTCCAGCATTCGAACCCCACTAAGGTCTTGGTTGTCGTCAATCCGGTCGCGGGTGGATCACACCTGACAGGGTCCGCAAAATTTGGCCTCAAAAGGTCGCCGTCACGCCGACCCCGACGTTGGTGTTTTTTGCGCTATCCGGCTCAAAGCTCTGTTTTCGTCTCGACTGCTGGACCCCGGCAAAGACCTTCACCCTCTCGGTGACGCGTCGGACCAGGATGACCTCGCCCTGGTATACATCTTCGTGCCCCCCGTTCCGCTCGTCCCCGACGATCCCGCTGGTCCAGTTGTTCCGTTCATAGTGGAACGCCAGCATCAGTGTCAGCCCCTCCAACAGTTCCACGTCCAGATCACCGGACAGGTAGTGGTTGACGTAGGAGACATCGTCCCGGAACTGAGGCTGGTGGCGTCCGTCCGCGAGCCCGCGCTCATAGTGGTAGCTGAGGCCCAACTTGATTTGGGGGTGGACCCGCCATTCCAGGTGCGGACCGACCGTCCAGAAGTCGGTGTCCCGCTGGCGAAAGTCCTCGTTGTAGCGTCGCAGGCCGTAGCGAGCCAACAGGCGTACCTCGAGACCCGGCGTCACTTCCCGCTCGACGCGGGCTGCCCAAATATGGCTCGTCAGAATTTCCTCCTCCGGCCGGAGCGTGCCGGAGCGACGCTCTTCATTCTCTCCAAGCAGCAGGTTCGGAGCGTAAAAATATCGCAGACGGATTCGGGTGTCCGGCGAAAACGCCTGGATGGCCTGCAGACGCAGCGTGCCATGATTGAAACGGGGGTTGTCTGCATAAATAAAGCCCTGACCCCGGATGTCGATTGTCGTAGTCCCATACCGGTTGTGGAAGGAGGTGCCGACATCGAGCTTCGGCTCGACGATGAAATCCGATCCTTGCCCGATCAGTTTGGAGTCGAGGGCCGGCTGAGTGGGATCCCCGTCTCGGGACAGGCGGCGCGAGGCGGAAAAAATCCCGATGTCGTCGGAGTAGAAGAGAATCACTCGCCCCTCCACCTCCACCTCGGCCTGAGTGGCGGGAACGATTCCGAGCAGACACCCCAGGATCACGACGACCGGAATGCCACCTCTGTGGCTCCTCATTTTCCACGGACCAACGCCTCAGGATGCCGTTCCAAATAGTCCGCCAGAACACGAATGGACCGTGAGGCCGCGGCTAACTCCTCCAAGGCTTGTTCCGTCTTGGGCGCCAGCGAAGTCATTTTCTTATCCAGGTCCCCCGTCAGCTTCTGAAGATTGTCGAGCGTCTTGGTCAAGGTCCGGACCGACTGAAGCAGTTCGGGAGAATTCGCCAGGCGTTTCGTTCCTTTGACGGTCTCCAACAGTTCATAGGCGATCTTGTCGAGGGGCAGTCTCCTGACTTCCGCGAGCACATCGGTGACGGTTCTCCGAAGTTCATCCATGGTGGCCGGAACGGTTGGAATGGCCGGGTACTTGCCCGTGGTCACAAGCTGCTGCCGGGGGAGTTTCGGATGAAACTCGAGCTCCACGAACAGTTGTCCGGTCAATAAGCTGCCGGTTTGAAGCTGGGCTCTCAAGCCCCGTTCCACCATTTTCCCGATCACCTCGTATTTTTTGCGGTCGCCAATTGCCTCGAGCGGGACCACTCGGTCCGGCTCGATCTCGATGACCACGGGTACTCGCACCTCCAGGGTCTTCGTGTTCAGCTCAACCGCGATGTCGGTGACGGATCCCACCTTGATGCCCCTGAACTCCACCGGAGCGCCGACGCTGAGGCCGCGGACCGACCCGTCGAAATGCAGTAAATAGGGAATTTTCCGCACGTAGGAGGCCTCGGCAATGCCGGCGAAACTTTCAAACAGGTCGAAGACGGTCCCCGGCTGGCTCGGATCGCTGGACCCTCCGGCGGTGACCGGGGTGTCGAAGGCTACACCGCCCGACAACAGTGAGGCGAGCGAGCCCATTTTCACGTCTAAGCCCTCCGCACCGACGGACACCTCGATGCCGCTCATCTTCCAGAACCGGCTGGTGTCCCGGACGCGCAGGTGGTGCGGCGCACGAATAAAAACATTGATGAGCACGCTCTGGCCGTCCTCGGCGAGCTGATGCCCCAACACTTTCCCCACCTCAATGTCGCGAAAATAAAGGGGTGCGTCTTCATGCAGCGACCCCAGTTTTTGGGCCCGCAAGTGGAAGTGACTGCCCGCTTCGCGAAAAGTCACCTCCGGCGCCTGCTCCAGCCCGGTGAACGCCCTCGCCGGCGGGCCAGGTCGCGGGTCAGCCGCAATATAAGATCCTGACACGATGGTCTCCAGCCCTTCGATTCCTCCGACCCCGATCCGGGGACGGACCACCCAGAATTGGGTATTTTCAGTCAGGTGGGGTTCGGTATGCTTTCCCAGGTGAGCCGTCACTATGACACGGGAAAGATCCTGGCTGATTTGGATCGTCTCCACCTCGCCGATCTCCACCGACTTGTATTTAATTTTTGTCTTGCCGGCCTCGAGCCCGGCCCCATCCTGGAAGGTGATGGTAATCGTCGGGCCCATCTCGGTAATCGTCTTGTAGGTCAACCACCCGCCAATGAGGACCGCGACCAGCGGAATAAGCCAGACGATCGAGATGCCGCGCCGTCCCTCCACCATGATTTCAGGAATTTCATCGAGACTGTGGTGTTGCCGGCCTTCGGGATTCATTGTTTTTCCTCCATGGCATCCCAGATCAACCTCGGATCGAAACTCATGGCGGCAAACATGGTGATGACGACGACCGCGGCAAAGGAGGTGGCTCCGGCACCCGGTTCGATGGTGGCCACCGCCTCGAGTTTGACCAGGGCGACCAAAATGGAAATCATGAAAATATCGATCATGGACCACCGACCGACGCTCTCCGTAAGCCGGTACAGCACGGTCCGATCTTTGGGCCGCCAGTGCGATTTGTACCGCACGGAGAGCAGGAGAAAGGTCAGCACGCAGAGTTTCATGACGGGGACCAGAATGCTCGCAAAAAACACCAGCGCCGCCAGCGCCCACATTTCCGATTCGATGAAAGCCTTCACCCCGCTGAGGATCGTATCCGGCTCCCCTTTTCCAAACGAAATCACCGTCATGACGGGGAGCACGTTGGCGGGGATGTACAGGATGAACGCGGCCAATACGAGCGCCCAGGTCCGGGAGAGGCTATCCGGCTTCCGAAGGTGTAACCGGGCCCCGCATTGCGGGCAGATCGCCCGGGAGTTGGCAGGCAGGCGTGTCACGCGGCTGAGCAGGTGGCAGGCCTGGCAATTGACCAGGGAGGCTTGGGCTGCCGTGGTGAGCGTGGAGGTCATCGCGTCGCCGCCAGTTTTTCCCAGACGACATGAGGGTCGAGTGCCGCATCCGCCGCCGCCAGCATCACGATCAGGGTCGCGAAGGAGTACAGGGCGATGCCCGGAACCAGCGTCGCCAGATCGGCCAGCTTGACGATGGCCACGAGCACCCCCAGCATGTACACGTCCATCATGGCCCAGGGATGCCATGTTTCGACCATGCGAAACACCCGGACGCCCTTCCACGGGCGTCGGTTGAATTCCAACGGCAGCAGCACATACAGCATGCCGAGGATCTTGAGGGCCGGCACCACGATGCTCACACCCAGTACCAGTCCGGCCAACACCCACATGTCCTGCTGAAACAATTCCTTCACGCCGGAAAAAAGAATGCTCTCCTGAACCCGGCCCTGCAGCTTGAACGTCATGAACGGAAAAACATTGGCCAGCACGAAAAGAACCAGGCCCGCCAACAAGAACGTGATGGTGTGTTCCAGGCTTTTTCCTTTTCCCCGGTACAGGACCGCCCCGCACCGCAAACACATCGCCCGCTCCCCGGGACGCACCGGCCCCAGGCCTTGCAGGAGGTCGCAGTCGTGGCAGGCCATCAATGTGTGTTCCGATGTGGTCACCGGTCAGATCCTAAAGCCATAGGTGAAGATCACCGATCCCGCATGGCCCGCAGTTCCGCCATGAGGTTTCGGGCGGCGCGATCCTCCGGATTGAGCGCCACCAGGCGTTCTGCATACCGCATCGCGGTTGCGTAATGGCCCGCATCACGATGCATGGTGGCGAGAGCCTGCAGGACCTGTGGATCGCCCGGGTGCCGCGTTTCCGCCCCTTCGAGGACGCCGAGGGCGCGATCCGTTCTGCCCAGGGAGTGCAACGCCACCCCGTACACATACCGGTATCGGACATCGCCGGGCTCCAGGCGCGAGGCCCGCTCGAAGTGCGTCAGCGCCTCCTCCGCCCGTCCTTGCCGGACGAGCATGAGGCCAAGGGCGTGGTGGGCGGTGGCATTGTCCGGCTCCTTCGCCAGCGCCTCATCCAGAAACGGCATGCCTTTGTCGTCTTGATTTTGGAGCCGGTAGAGGTCCGCCAGATTGATCAGAGCCGGGACGAAGGACGGGGCCAGACGCAGGGCGGTGCGATAGGCGAATTCGGCGTTGTCCCACTCCCCGCGCTCGGCATAAAAAACTCCCAGATTCACGTGGGAGCCGGGCATCTCCGCATTGGCAAGCTGCGCATTGATGTACTCCACGCTCGCCAAGTTCAATGCCGGTTGTTGCTCCTGGGAAACTACCCCGCGAGGCACGGCGGCAAGGGCGCGGGCGGCCTCGATTCGCACCGCACGAATCGGATCATTCAGCAATGCGGACGCCACCGACACCCGGGAGGCCGGGTCCATCCCCTGCAGCCCCCGCAGGGCGCCGATTCTGACGAGGGGATCTGCATTGGTGGCGCCCTGCGCCAGGGCCGCCACCACTTGCGGCGCCGGAAAGGCGCGCAGTTCCGCAAGCGCCGTCGCGCGGGCGATGCCCGGATGCGAGGGATCGTTGAAGATCGCGATCAGGCCCTTGTCGGCCTTCGGGAGTCGGGTCCGCGCCGCATGGAACGCTTCGCCAAAATGAAACTCCATCCGGCGCCCCTCGCCATACCACCTGGTCACCTTGGCAGCCGCCCACTGAGGGGACCGGTCCCGGTGACATTGGGTACAGGCGTTCGGGGTTCCCAACTTCACCGTGAGATCGGGACGCGGTATCCGGAAACTGTGATCCCGCCTCGGATCCACCACCATGTACGGCCGCGCAGGCATATGGCACTCCACGCACCGTCCGCCCGTGGAATCCGGCTTGTGGAAATGGTGCTGTGGTCCGTCGAACTTCGACGGGAGATGGCACTGTGCGCACAGGGCGTTCCCCTCCGCCCGGACGGTGAGCGCATGGGGCTCGTGACAATCACTGCAGGTGACGCCTGCTCGGGACATCTTGCTCTGGAGAAACGACCCGTACTCGTAGGCCTCTTCTTTGATCTGCCCGTCGGCGTGGTAGACCCGGTCCTCCAACAGGACCGGCAGGTGGGTGTCCAGCAACGGTTTCCCATGCACATAGTCCTCGTGAATGACGGACCGCCGGGCGTGGCACCGGGCGCAGGTCTGAAATTCCGCATCGCTGGCGAGCGGCTTGGCTCGGCGGGCAATCCCCGTCGCGGAATTGGGCACCCACGCGTCCCGGTCGACCCTCAAATCCACGGTCAACCCATTGCCGTCGCTCGACCCAGCCGAAGGCCGCCCGGCCTCCGTGATACTCCCCCATTCGACGTGCCGGGATCCCGGCCCGTGGCAGGCCTCGCAGGAGACATTGAGGTCCGTCCAGGTGGTCGCATACCCATCCTGCTGTCGATCGTACTGCTTCTTGAGGTTGGTGGAATGGCAATCGGCGCACATGAAGTTCCACGTCTGGTTGCGACCGGTCCAATGCAGGGGATCCTCGGGCGGGATGGTCCGGCCCGGGTAGAGCGAAAACCACCGCTGGCCGCCTCGATCGGTGGGGCGGGAGTCCCAGGCAATGCGCAGGGGCTGATAGCGGCCGCCGGGAAACGGAATCAGATATTGTTGCAACGGCGCCACTCCAAAGGTGTAGGCGATCTCATAGTCGGACGCCTTTCCGTCCTGGCCCTTGGCCCGAACGTGAAATTCCCCGCCTTTCTTAAAAAATTTGTACGTGATGCCATCATGCGTAAAGGGAGCGTCTTGAAAGTCTCCCAGGACGGTCTCGTCGTTGGCTTCCTGCATGGCCAGAGCGTGATCCGACCGGCTCCACAGGGTCTCCTCCTGCGCATGACATTGCGCGCACACCTTGGCGCCCACGTAAGCCGGAGCCGTGGCCCCCTCTTTCTTTGATCCGCACCCGGCAAACTGGAGGATAAACAGCACCAGTGCCAGCACGTGGGCCATCCCCCGAATGCAAGTCACACCTTGACCCCGCAAGCTGTGCCTCAAAAA
The DNA here is from genome assembly GCA_041568895.1 of Nitrospiraceae bacterium. GTDB lineage: Bacteria > Nitrospirota > Nitrospiria > Nitrospirales > Nitrospiraceae > JBFFYZ01. The sequence goes on along the minus strand of JBFFYZ010000058.1, from coordinate 1,358 downwards.
CCATTGACTATCCCTGGCCTCAGAATTCACGCCTAAAAAATCATAAAGCCCCAAGGAGGAACGATGCCTTCTGTAAGTCAGGGAATTGTCAGTCAAGCAGATTCACCGATTGAATCCAGGAAAAGTTTGGTATGTGTTGTGGACAACGCGCCCGGTAATCCGAAGGTATAAACCAGTCCCCACACCAGTTCTGTGGCGCCGATAAACCAAGCTGGCCAACCCAACACACCTGGCCCGATTGTGAGCAGCAATGCCCCCGCAAGATATCTTAGTAAACCCTCCCAGTAGACAAACGACGCTCTCCTCCGCAAATCCCGCGATGCCATAATGAGCACCGCTGCGGTAAACCACAAGAACGCGCACAGCAACCAGCCCCAAAGGGGATGGGGAATCCGCATCCCAATGGCACCATACATCCATGGCACCAACAGCCCGGCACCAAGGAAAAAGTTCCACAACCCAGATGCAAACACCAGCTTTCTCATCGAAACCCCCGTTTCCATTTCTATTGGAACACGTATGGCCGTTTCATGTTTCGGTTCGGGGTTCCCGCGGTGTCGCCATAAGCCTGCAACCACCCTGTCTAAGATGAAAGGACCACGCTCAGCGGATGGCCAAGCGTGGTCCTCTCCAGAAGGGTCTCCCCCGCTCTTATCTTCCGTGCGCAGGGGTCTGCAATCTCTCCAGAACCTGGTCGATGGTGAAACTGGCCGCCTTCTGGCGCGGCGGAAACTCCCTGAAGGTTGCCAGAAATTTGCCGACATACCCCTGCGCCGGGACGAATAAGAAGGCATGGTCGATCAACCAATCCCAGTAGGTGTTGGAGGTGACGTCCGCCCGCTCGTAGGGGTCCATGCGCAGGTTGAAGAGCTTCGGAGCCCTGAGCAGCGTGTAGGGCTCAAACCAAATCTGCAACGTTCCACGCTCCCTCTGCTCGGCAAAGACCATTTTCCAATTATCGTACCGCAGGCCCGTCAAGTTCCCATCGTCGGAGAAATAGAAGAATTCTTCCCGTGGTCCCTTTTTCTCTTTTCCCGTCAGGTACGGCAGTTGATTGTAGCCGTCGAGGTGGACCTTAAAGGTCTTCTCTCCCGCCTTGTGACCTTTTAGGAGTTTCTCCTTGATGTCGGGTTCTCCAGCGATGGCCAGCAGGGTGGGCAGCCAGTCCATGTGGGATGTGACCTCATTCGAAACCGTCCCGGGTTTGATCTTGCCCGGCCAGCGAACCATGGCAGGCACGCGGTAAGCCCCTTCCCAATTGGAATTCTTTTCGTTGCGGAATGGAGTCATGCCTCCGTCGGGCCAGGTGTTGATATGCGGGCCGTTGTCGGTGCCGTACATGACAAAGGTGTTGTCGG
>JBFFYZ010000057.1:0-8391 GCA_041568895.1 Nitrospiraceae bacterium | reverse complement strand
CTCCTGGTGTACAACACGGTGTCGTTTAACGTCGTCCAGCGCCGGCGGGAGATCGGGATCTTTCGCGTGCTGGGCATGTCGCGGGGAGGCATCGCGTGGCTATTTTTGGCGGAGGCGGGGCTCATGGGGGCGGCCGGAGGCCTGGCCGGGAGCGCGTTGGGAGTCGTCCTGGCGAAAAGTCTGGTCGGCTTGATGACCCGGACGGTCTCCGACCTCTATGTTCCAGTGCCGGCGATGGGAGGGGGCGCCCTGGGCGTACCGGGCGACACCGAGCTGGCCGGGGTGTTCTTGGGGATCGGCGTGTCGATGGTGGGAGCGTTGGGGCCCAGCACGGAGGCCAGTCGAACCGCTCCGGCCCGCGCGTTGGCGCCGGGGGATTATGAAGTCGTGCAAGATGCCCGGGCTGGGAGATTGGTCTGGGCGAGCGTCGGCCTGCTGGTCTTCGCCGGCCTCTTGGCCCTGGCCGGGCCTGTCTCGGGCTTGCCGGTCTTCGGGTACGTGTCCGCTCTCAGCCTGCTGTTGGGGCTGTCCTGCCTGGCTCCTGCCCTGATCCGGGCCTCGGGATGGCTGGCTCGGGGAACGGGCGAGCCTCCACGACGCGGGAGTCACATGTTTGCGTTGGCCCGATTGGCGGCCGATCAAGTGGCAAGGACGCCCGGGCGCAACGCGGTCACGGTCTCGACACTCATGGTGGGGATCGCCATCATGGTGGGAGTGGGGATTATGATCCATAGCTTCCGCCAAACGGTGGTGACGTGGATCGATCAAACGATCCTCGCCGACCTGGTGGTCGCTCCGACCTCCTGGTTGAAAGGAGAGGAGATCGGCGTGCAGGGACGGCGGATTCCGAACGCCTGGCGGGAATCCCTCCAAAAGATTCCCGGTGTGGCGGCCGTCGATCCCTATCGGGAGGTGACGGTAGAGGTGCAGGGGCGTCCTGTATCCTTGGTGTCGCGGGATCTGTCAATCCATGCGGAACGGAGCCGCTATCTGTTCCTCGGCGGTGAGTCTGTCCAGCTTCTGACCCGCACCGTGGAGACAGAGGGGGTGATTCTGTCGGAGGTTCTGGCCCGATCCCTCCTTATCCAGGCTGGCGATACCCTTAAGCTGGTGACTCCGTCTGGGGAGCGGCGGTTTCCGGTGATCGGAGTATTTTACGACTACGCGACGGACGGAGGAAAACTGGTCATGGACCGTCGCCTGTACCAGGAGTACTGGCGGGATGAGTCCGCCACGGTATTGGCGGTATACCTGGATCCCGGAACCGATCCGGACAGCGTTCGATTACGCCTTGGAGACCGGTTACGCGACCTCGCCGGAGCGGAGGGGACGGCCGTGGTGATCAAAAATGCCGAGCTGAAGGCGGAGATTCTGGCGATTTTCGACCGTACCTTCACCATCACCTATGTGCTGGAATTCATCGCGGTCATCATTGCGGTGCTGGGCATCGCCAACACCCTCCTGACCTCGGTCCTGGAACGTCAGCGGGAGGTGGCGACGCTACGCGCCATCGGAGCCAGCGGACCCCAGGTACGTCGATTGGTGCTCTGGGAGTCCTTTCATCTCGGAATGCTGGGAGCCGGGCTGGGGGTAGCGGGTGGGTTGTTGCTGTCGGTCCTGCTGATCGAGGTGATCAACAAACAGTCATTCGGGTGGTCCATTCAGACGGCGATTCCCTGGGGGGTGCTGGTCGAGGCGGTGGGCCTTGCTGTGACGGCGGCGCTCGTCGCAGGATACTTCCCCGCCCGATGGGCCGCTCAACAGCCGGTCGTGGAAGGGCTCCGCTACGAATAAAAAGCCTTCAGCTTTCAGCCATCAGTTGCCAGCTGGAGGAGAAATGCTAGGTTTGGACGAAAGTGCTTTTCAGGAGCTGACCGCTGAAGGCTGACCACTGACGGCTGGCCCGTACTCCACCTCAATCTCAAACCCCAGATCGGCGATCATCTTCCAGGCTTCCCCGGCCGGCTGTCCAGGGGTGGTCAGGTACCCGCCCACGAAGAGGGAATCGGCCGCGTACAGGGCCAGCGGCTGAAGGCTGCGGAGGTTGTACTCCCGTCCGCCCGCGATTCGAATTTCGGTCCTGGGGTGGAGCAAGCGGAAGAGGCAGAGCACCTTCAGGCAGCGGTGAGGCGTGAGGTGCAGGCAGTCTTCCAGCGGGGTGCCGGACACGGGGTGCAGAGTATTCAGGGGAATGGAATCAGGTTTCACATCCCGCAAGGCCAGGGCGAGATCGATGACGTCCTCGTCGCTTTCTCCCATCCCGATGATGCCGCCCGAACAAATTTCCAACCCCGCCTTCCTCGCATTGGCGATGGTGGCCTGACGGTCCCGGAAGGTATGGGTCGTACAGATCGACGCGTGGTAGGCTTCGCTGGTATTGAGATTGTGGTTGATCCGGTCCACTCCCGCCGCCTTGAGCTGGGTAGCCTGCGGAATGTCGAGGAGCCCAAGGGAGCAGCAAACCTGAATGGGAATTTCCTGTTTGATGGCCCGAACGGCCTCGGCGATCTGGGCAATTTCCCGATCGAGCGGGCTCCGCCCGCTGATGACGATGCAATAACGTTGAGCTTTGGCCGCGGCGGCCCGTCTGGCTCCGTCCACCATCTGGTCTTGAGGCAGCAGATTGTAGCGGTCGATCGGGGCCGTGGAGACGGAAGATTGGGAGCAATAGTGGCAGTCCTCCTGGCAGGATCCGCTCTTCGCGTTCAACAGCATCTGGAGCCGGACTTTCTTGCCGAAATGCCGCTCCCGAACCCGGAATGTCGCCTGCAACAGCTCCAAGACCTGTTCGTCGTCAGCGTTGAGGACCGACCGGCATTCCTCGCGGGTCAAGAGCTCTTCGCGGAGTGCTTTGTCTGCTAGAGCCTGAAAGTCGGTCATCTCTTTCCTCCCTAATCCCCTGTCACATGGGCCCCTCTGAGGATGCGACCGAGCCGCGTTCCCCTTTAGGAGCCCGATTTCTTTATACGGTTTCGAACGGGGATGCAATGCCTTGGTAAGGAATGGGCCGGACCTCCGGGGCGGCGTCCTCGCCGACCGGCTCCTGGCGGGAGGTGTCGATCCACGGTCGGGCCACACAGGTGTTCCACAGGCCGCACCGCCGGCAACGGCCCCACCATTCAAAGGATTCGTGCTGGCAGTGGGAACAGTGGTAGGGGACGACCACCCGTTTCCGGAAGCCCAGGGCCTTTTTCAACTCCTCGACGGCCTGCTCCATGTGCTGCTTCCGAAGGTAGAGGTTCGCTAAAATTTTGTGGTAATCGGACATCTGATCCTGCGAGGCTTCCAAATTGGAGAGTAGATCGAAGGCTTCATCGATCATCTCGAGCCGATAGTAGAGCTTGCCCAGATAAAACTTCAGGACGGCATTCTGCGGGTCCCGCTGAATGGCGTCCTGGTAGGCCCTGATGATTTCTCCCGGCTCCCCGATCTCCAGGTGCAGCTCTTCTAACCGGTGCAGCACGATGATGTTGCCGGACTTGGCGTAGACCTTCTCCAACATTTCAGCGGCGTTTTTGGTTTTTCCCTCGCTGATCACGATTTCGACGAGGCCCATGTAGGCGGGCAAGAAGTTCTTGTCCCGTTTGATCGCGCCACGGAAATACCGTCGGGCTTTCTCCGGATGGCCCCGCTCGAGAAACTGGCGGCCCACTTCGTAGGTCACCCCCACGAGCATGCCCGATTCCGCCCGGCGATCCTCCTCCGAGAGGTTGGCTTTGAGCAGCCGATGCTGAATTTCGAGCGCGTCGCTCCATTTTTCAAGCCGGATGTAGAGGTCCCGCTTGCGGATCAGGGCGGTCAGGTTGGCCTGGTCCTGCTTCAGGATGTCCTGAAGGACTTGCTGGGCCTCCTCGTACCGCTTGGCGCCCTCCAGGTCCTTGGCCAACTCCAGCAGAATCTCGATGTTGCGCTCATCGATGCTGCAGGCCTTCCGATGGAGGCGGATCGCCTCGGTATAGTTTTTCTCGACCCGGTAGATGTTTCCCAGCCAGAGCAGGGAATCCACATGGTTGGGATCCAGGGCGAGGACCTTTTGAAACAAGGCAATGGCGTCCGCAGTGCGCTTGGAAAGAAACGCGCGAGTGCCTTCCCGATGCAAGGCGTCGATTTTCTCCTCGCGCCGACGGAGCCGAGCGCTTTGCCAGTTCAGGATCAAATGCTTGGTCTCCCGGACGCCGACCATCAAAATGACGGTCAATGCCCCCACGACCATGGAGAGTAACGTGAGGGATATCGGGCTGAGTTCAAAGGTGGTGGTGGGGCTGGTTCGGATACTGACGGTGCCGGGATTCAAATCCTGAAAATACCAAATGATGACGATGGCGACTATGAAGAGGAATAGGGTGAAGAGCAGGCGCAACATGCGGCTACCTTTGTTCCCGCGCCCGTGCCGAACGGGAACTTGCGGCCGGTATGGGGGCGAGGGAGGCGGCAGGAGGTTCGTCAGGAATCTTGATCCGTTTGGCGTCGCTCCACAGTTTTTCCAGGCCGTAGTGCTCCCGGATGTCCGCTTGAAACACATGGACCACGACGTCGCCGTAATCCATCAGAATCCATTGGGAGTTTGTCACCCCTTCGATGCTCAGGGGGTAGATCCGTTGAGCGGACAGAGCCGCGTCCACGTGGTCCGCTATGGCCCGACCCTGGCGTTCGGATTCCCCGGAGCAAATGACGAGGTAATCGGCAAAGGAGGTTAATTTGGCGACATGAAGGACCAGGACATCGTTGGCCTTTTTTTCAAGGCACGCCCTGGCGATGGCGAGGGCTTTAACCTTTGACTCCGGTGCGATCGGTTCCCTCCTGATAAAGTCTAAACCGAATTATATAAGATTCAACAGGGGCAGGCAATAGATTTAACAGGCTGCGGCCGGTCCGAATGCGGTTCCGGATGTCGGAGGCGGAGGCGTCGCACGGGGGGAGGGCCAGCAGGGTGAGCCCGGTAACCTTGGTGAGGGGGACGTCGTATCGGTCCTGCTTTCCCGAATCCAGGGCCCGGAGCGCCGTCCGCTCGAGGGGGGGCAGCAGGGGCAGGGTGCCGAGGGACTCGAAGGCGGCTCCGGGGCGGGGCACGACCACAAAATGGCAGAGGCCGAGCAGATCCTCCGGCTGTCTCCAGGAGGGAAACTCCAGAAAAGCGTCCAGCCCGATGATGAAAAACAATTCCGCTTTCGCCCCATAATCCCCGCGGAGGGCCCGCACGGTGTCGATGGAATAGGACTTCGTGGGGCGGCTGGTCTCCACTTCGGACAGGGTGAAGGTCGGCTCGTTGGCTATCCCCAACCGGACCATCTCGATCCGATGGTGGGCTGGAGCCAGGCCGCCTGGAGCCTTGTGGGGAGGATCGCCCGACGGGATGAAGAGGATCCGGTCCAGCTTCAGGTGCGACCGGGTTTGCGTGGCAATCTGCAGGTGGCAGCGATGGATGGGGTTGAAGGTTCCGCCGAACAGGCCGATTCTCATAATCATGCAATGCTGAGCGCTGAATGGTGAACGCTGAATGGAAGAGGGCTGCAATTCATCGTTCAGCACTCAGCGTTCCGCGTTGGGTTGATTCAGCATTCAGTGTTCATCAATCATCGCTTAAAGAATGACGAGATTGTCCCGGTGGATGACCTCCTCGTATTCCCGCAGGCCGAAGGTCTTCTCAATTTCGGCGGTCTTCAGTCCTTTGATTTTTTGTAGGGTCTCGGATGAAAAATTTACCAGCCCCTTGGCGAATTCCTTCCCTTCGGGACCGGTGCAGGACACGGCATCGCCTGGGCTGAAGGCCCCCTGGATTTCCACGACTCCGGAAGGCAACAGGCTTTTGCCCCGTAAGGTGAGCGCATCTACGGCGCCTTGGTCCAGCGCGAGCTGGCCCTTGGTTCGAAGGGTAAAGGCGATCCAGTGTTTCCGACTGGTCATCCGCCGGTCACGGGGCAGGATAAAGGTACCGGCCGAGGCGCCCTTGAAGACCGATGGCAGAAGGCCGGGAGTCTCCCCGTTCAGGATGAGGGTGGCCACGCCGTACTCCGCGACCTTTTGCGCAGCCTGGATCTTGGAAGCCATCCCTCCCGTCCCTTCGAAGCTGCTCGCCAACCCGGCCCGTTGTTGAATCTCCGGGGTGATTTCGGTGACTAGTGGAATCAGTGTCGCGCGGGGATTCCGTCGGGGATCTTCGGTAAAGAGGCCGTCCACATCCGAGAGAATGATCAACAGATCGGCATCCACCAGGTGGGCCACCGAACCGGCCAAGCTGTCGTTGTCACCGAAACGGATTTCGTCCACCGACACCGTATCGTTTTCATTAATGATGGGCACCACACCAAATTCGATCAGGCTGTTCAAGGTGTGACGAGCGTTCAAAAAGCGCCGCCGGTCGGCCAAATCCTGGTGGGTCAACAGGATCTGGGCGACTTGCTGCCCCAGCCGTTCAAAAGCCTTTTCATAGGCCCACATCAACCGGCTCTGGCCTACGGCCGCAGCCGCCTGTTTCACCGGAAGGTCGTTGGGATAGGACTTGAGGCCCAGCTTCTGGATGCCGGAAACAATGGCGCCCGAGGAGACCACCAGAACCTGTCGCCCCTCGTTCTTGATGGCGGAGAGGGCTTCCGCCAATTGTTCGATCCGATCGGGCCGGAGACCGGACTGCCGGTTGGCCACCAGGCTGCTTCCGATCTTGACGACGACCCGGCGGGCCTGCTTCAGGAGAGCGTCGCGCACGATGTCCTCAGGGCGTCCACCTGACCTCCCACGAACTGGATCAGATTCGGCAGGCCTTCCCCGGTGACCGCGGAAATGGGAAATAGGGTGATGCGGTGGGTCTCGCAATAGGAGCGCAGGCGATTCAGGCGCGTCCCAGCCCCTTTGACGTCCAGTTTCGTGGCCACCACCACAAAGGGTTTGGAGCTCAGGGACGCCTCGTAGGAGCTTAACTCACGCCGCATGATGGTAAAGCTGTCCACGGGGTCTTCTGTGGCCCATTCGGAGATGTCCACCAAATGGGCCAGGATTGAGGTCCGTTCGATGTGCCGGAGGAACCGGTCCCCGAGTCCTTTTCCCTGGTGAGCTCCTTCGACCAGGCCGGGGATGTCGGCGACCACAAAGCTGCGGTCCTCTCCCCAGGTCACGACCCCCAGATTGGGGACCAGCGTGGTAAAGGGATAGTCCGCAATTTTAGGCCGGGCGGCGGAGATCGCCGCGATCAGAGTGGACTTGCCTGCATTAGGGAACCCGACGAGGCCCACGTGGGCCAAGAGTTTGAGTTCGAGGCGCAACCATCGTTCTTCCCCCACGGTGCCGGTTTCAAACTTGGTGGGGACGCGGTTGGTGGAAGTCGCAAAATGCGAGTTGCCCCTGCCGCCGCGACCCCCGTGCGCGACCTGGCATTCCTGCTCATCCGCGATTAAATCACCCAGCATTTCCCCGGTTTCGTCGTCAAGAACCACGGTCCCGACCGGAACGCGGACCCGCACGTCGGGGGCGGTTTTCCCGTGCCGATTGGACCCCTCGCCCGGCCGTCCCGGCTTGGCTTCATAGTGTTGCTGATACCGGAGGTCAAGCAAGGTCGTCAGGTGGCGTGAGGCCACGATCAGCACATTGCCGCCGTGTCCACCATCGCCCCCATCGGGCCCTCCACGAGGCACAAACTTTTCTCGGCGAAAGCTGCAGACCCCGTCCCCGCCCCGTCCGGCTTTGACGAAAATTCTGACTTGATCGACAAACATGTCAGCCCGTGACCACCCACAAGCGTTGCCTGGTTCCCATCGGATCGACAGTATAAATCCCAGAAAATAACAAAGCAAACCATCGCCTCCCCAGGTCGTGAGTCACCACGCGCGGCCAGGAGGAATTGCGCTATGACGATCGAGGGGAGTGCAGAGAAGGTGAAAGGGGAGCTGATGGTTGCGCAGGCTGTGGCCACCAACTCCGGCCACGGCTTGTACACGCTCTTTCCTTCATCCATTCGCGTCCATTGGAAATAAAAAGCCGGTACCTGGTGGACCAGGTACCGGCTTAGCGACGAGCTACAGGCCACTGTAGCTTGAAGGCACGAGTGCTTATCCTACTCGATCACCGAGAAGAGCAGCAAGACCCAAGGAATAGGGACCTAAAAGCAGAATTTATTAAATAACCACAGCATATAGTAGGTGCTAGGTAGAGCTTTATTGAGGAGCAGGGGCCAGTTCAGGGCGAGACCAACGGGGGACTCCGAAAAAAAAGAGAAGGGCTTCGGGAGGAGAGACTCGCCCCGGAGCCCTTCTCGTTAGGTGCCATGCGAGGACGAAACCTTATCTTTTTTTCTTTGGTTTCGCCTTCTTGGCAGCAGCTTTCTTCTTTGCCACTCAGGTCACCTCCTTTCAGTCGTGCATGGAGTCCATCGAGTCGGTCGCCAGGACAAGGGGAAGCTGT
>JBFFYZ010000056.1:0-8464 GCA_041568895.1 Nitrospiraceae bacterium | reverse complement strand
AGGTGTTCGTCGCTTCCCGTATAGGCCAGCAAGGCGTGGGGCGTCACCTCGGGACAGACGGTCACGTGCACCGGAAGTCCCACAGGCGATTTTCCGGTAATCGCGGCCTGCTCGTCGGTCAACTCCGTCAGCCCGTCGATCGTGCGGAGGCCGGCCAAGACCTCCTGCGGACGGTCGGCGCCGGCCAGGATGGCGATCACGTTGACCACCTCCAGCCGTCGGCGGAGGGCCCCCACGAGTTCCGCTTGGCGTACCCCTCTGGCCTGCCGGAGCGCCTGCACGACCCGCTCGGCTTCTCCGATCGCCGTGGCATACAATTGGAAGCCCTGCCGCCGCTTGAACTGGGTGATGCCCTGCCGGATCTTGTCCTGCGTTTTTTGCCCGAATCCCGGCAGGCTGACCAGGCGATTTTCAATGCAGGCGTACTCCAATTCCCCCAACGTGGTGATGCCCAACTGCTGCCAGATGGCTCCGATCTTTTTCGGTCCCAACCCTGGAATTTCGGCCATGTCCAGGAGCCCTGCCGGAACGGTCCGTTTAAGGTCTTCGTAATAATGCAGCCGTCCGGTCCCGACCAGTTCGGCCAGCTTTTCAGCGAGGGCCTGGCCGATGCCTTTGTATTCGCGGATTTTCCCGGAGGCAACGAGGCCTTGCAGGTCCTCCGTCAGGCCTTCGATGGTTCTGGCTGCGTGGTAATAGGCATTGCTCTTGAAGGGGCTGTCGCCCTTGATCTCGAGCAGGAGCCCGATTTCCTCAAGGATTCTGCTGACTTCGTGTTTGTCCATTTCGTTCTTCGCCATGAGCTATTCGGCTTGCGCTTTTGCCATTTCACGCGCGATTCTACGCCGGAGTCAGCCTGGCCCGCAAGCAAGGACCTCCCCGCTCCGTGGCGGGCCCCTGTGCTAAGATAGATTTCTCCGCCGGACTTTCTTTTCATCATAGGCCTGTCGTCATGACGCTGACCGACACGATTAAACAAGAAGCCCGATCGCTCGGCTTTGACGTCGTCGGGATCTGCCGGGTTCCGCCTTCGGCGGAAGATCCCGGTTCGGCCTTACCCGGGCTTCTTTCCACCCGCCTGCTCGAGTGGCTGCGGCGAGGCTATCAGGGCGTCATGGAATGGATGGCCCGGAACCCGGCGCGGCGGGCGGACCCGCGGGTCGTCCTTTCCGGGTGCCGATCTGTCATTTCCGTCGGGATGAATTACTCGACCGACCAGCGGGCCGACGAGCGCCCCGGCCACGGCCGGATCGCCCGCTATGCCTGGGGAGAGGACTACCATCGGGTGCTGGGCCAACGGTTGGAAAAGCTGGAGGCGTGCATCAAGGCCCTGGCGCCCGGCGCCGGCACCAAGTGGTACGTGGACACCGGACCGGTGATGGAGAAAGCGTGGGCCCAACAAGCGGGACTGGGCTGGATCGGAAAACATTCCAACCTGGTATCGGAGCGATTTGGTTCCTGGCTCTTGTTGGGGGAGATTCTCACGACCCTGGAGTTGGACCCGGACGAACCGGGGGTCGATCTCTGCGGGACCTGCACGCTCTGCATTCGAGCTTGCCCCACCGGCGCCATCACCGAGGCCTATCTCGTGGATGCCAGCAAATGCATTTCCTACCTGACGATCGAATGGCGCGGAGATGAGGCAGGAATCCCCGAAAACCTCCGTCGCTTGACGGGGAATCGGATCTTCGGCTGCGACGATTGTCTCGAAGTCTGCCCGTTCAATGTTCAGGCCACCCCTACCAAGGAGCCGGCTTTTCAACCTACCCCTCTGACTGTGGCGCCTCCTCTAGCCGCTTTGGCGAGGATGACCCCGGACGGGTTTGCCGAGACCTTCGGTCGAAGTCCGATCCGCCGGCCCCGCCATGAGGGATTCATGCGGAATGTCCGGATCGCGCTGGGCAATCAAAGGCAGAAGGTAAAGGTCTAGCCCCCCGAAAAACACCACCATTCTTGTGATGTTTTTCCTCCTGTTTGACCAGATGGTTGAAATCCACCAGCCCCCTGCGTCATATCCACCGATTGGTTGGACCTCGCCCTTCCCCATCTTTCCCCAACGCTTTGAAATTCGGTCTGTTCGCTGTTTCCCGCTTTCGGCCTGTTGCTTGCACCATCTTCGGGGGTGAATTGACTCCGCACGACTCCCTAGAGGCGCAGTGGACGACCAACCAGAGGAGGGGCAGCATGGCTGAGCGCAGCTCGGATTTCCTGTTCGGATCGAAAAGCGGAGACGGCCGCGTCCTGGTGGTGGACGATGAAGCCGACATCCGCAAAGTCGTTCGCATGACCCTGGAAAAAGCGAACTATGAGGTGCTGGAGGCGGAAGACGGGAAGAAGGCCATCGAAGTGCTCACCAGTGGCGACAACCGCCTCCTCCTCGATGTCATCATCTGCGACATCCGCATGCCCAGCATCAACGGGGTGGAGGCCATCGCCTATTTTCAAAAGGAATATCCCAACGTCAAGGTCATCGTGCTGACAGGGTTCCCGGATGTGGAAATGGCCACCTCCTTTTTGAGGAAAGGCGTGGTGGATTATTTGGTTAAACCGGTTGAGGGAGAAAAACTCAAAGCCGCGGTGGCCAAAGCCATGGAGCAGCGCGAAATTCATCGGCTGTAAGTCCCGGGAAACAGCCTGAACGAAAGGAGGCCGGTCCGCCGCTCACCTCACGGGCTGCTCGAGGCACCGGGGCGTCCCCACAGGGCAGGACGCCAGCAGTGCAAGAGGGGTTCATCCAGCCCGCCCTGGTCCGTTCCAAACCCAGCAGGCTAGGTTGGGGCCTGGGCCCGAGGGAGGGGTTGTAGGGCCGGGGCAATGGAATTTCAACCCCTCAAAGTCCTGATCCTGGGCGGTGGAAAAGGCGGGTCCGCGCTGCTTGACCTGTTTATCCACATTCCAAACGTCGAGCTCGTCGGATTGGTCGATAAGGACCCCTCAGCCCCCGCCATTCGCCGGGCGACCGACCTGAATATTCCCGTTTGCGACCAGGCCCTCGATCTCCTCGCCAAAACCTCCCCCCACCTGATCATCGATGTCACCGGGAACCCGGCCATGGCGCAGCTGGTCCAGGCCCATAAGCCATCCGGCGCCGAAGTCCTGGGCGGAATGGCCGCCAGGCTCCTGTGGAACATTGTCCAGCATGAAGCGCAACTCCAGGGGCAGCTCTATCAGACCGAGAAATTGGCCAATATCGGCACCTTCGCCTCCGGCATTGCCCACGATATCAATAATCCGCTGTACGTCATTTTGGGCTTGGCGGAAAATCTTCTGGTGGAAGAAAATCCCGCTGCCATCCGGGACCAGGCCCGAGAGATTTTGGATTCGGTCAAACGGATCAAAGCCCTGTCCCTGGACCTCTCTCTCTACGCCCGTCGGTCCGCTCCCTACGACCTCCGGAACGTCGAGCTCACCACCAAGCTCGACGAGGCCTTGAAGATCGCCCGCTACGCCACGATGCTCCAGGACCTCTCGGTGGTCAAAGCCTATACCGCCAAACCGGTGATCAAGGCCCAGCCTGAAGATATCCTGCATGTCTTCGTGAATCTCATCACCAACGCCATCCATGCCATGGACGGCCGGGGAACGCTGACCCTGGGCGCCGAACGCGCCGACGGAAAAACCCGCGTCACGATCACGGATACCGGCTGCGGCATTCCACCGGACCATCTGGAGAAAATCTTCGAGCCCTTCTTCACCACAAAGGACCCTGGGAAAGGCACCGGGCTGGGGCTCCATAACGTGCGGACGATCGTGGAAAAATATTACGGCCACATTGCGGTGACCAGCGAGGTCGGCAAGGGCACGACCTTCACGCTTGAGTTTCAGGCCACCTGACCCTCTCATCCAGGAGGCGGACGGTTCCGTCATGACCAGGGTTCACCCTCAAGGCGAGAAACCCCTTCGCTGGGGCCTGCAGGGGAAACTGATCCTGTCCATGCTCCTGGTGGGCTTGGTGCCGTTGCTCGTCGGCCTCTACATGGCGTTCTTACAGGGCACCCGGGAAATCGAGGAAGTCAGTGGGGCCAGTTTCACCGGCCTGGCCGACGAAACCGCGAGGAAATTGGACCTGGTCCTCGGCGAGGAGGTGACCAAGACCGCCCAGATCGCCTCCAACCTTCACGTCGTTCAAGCCCTGGAACGCCGGCGCGATCAACTCCTGGATCTCAGCGACGAGTAGCGTCAGGCTCGGATCACGAAAGAGGCCCAAGCCTGGCAGGAGCAGATCCTCGCCGTGGCGGAGCCCGTCCTCACCGGCCGCTTGGCCGACCTGCTGCGTCAATATCACGGGGGAACGGACGGAGCTCCGGGACATCCCGTCACGGTGGTCACCCGCTCGGCGACCCTGGCCCTGTTCATTACGGACCAGGCGGGCGTCCTTCTGGCCAGTCTCAACAGCCTGCCCGCTTACGCCCATGCCTCGGAACCCTGGTGGCAGGGCGCCTTCAACCATGGCGTGGGGAAGCCCTTCGTGGAAAATATTACCTTCGACCCCCGCTTCGAGGCGTACACGGTCACCCTCTCGCTGCCGATCATGGACGGCATCCGGTATCAGGCCATCGGTGTGCTCCATCGAGTGTACGACGCCCAGGAGCTCCTGGCCCCCTCCATCTATCCGATCCGGTTCGGAAAAACCGGGCATGTCATGTTGATCGACAGCGAAGGGATGGTGCTCAGCTGCCCGATCCTGCCGACCGGCACCCGCTTGGCCGACGAGGCCCTGATTCCGTTGGTCACCCCAACTCAGCCGGGATGGGTTCGCGCCCCGAGCGACGGTCACGGGGGAACGCTGAAGTCCATCATCGGATTTTCGACGTTGCCGGAGACCAGCCGCATGACGCGGGACTCCACCAATCGCAACTGGCACACCTTCGTGTGGCAATCCTCGGAGGAGCTTTTTGCGCCGGTCAACCATTTGTTGTCCTGGATTTCCGTGTTTGGGCTGGTCGCCCTGGGCCTGCTGGTGACCCTGGGGTATGTGGCGTCCAGCCGCATCGTGACCCCCATCCGACGGCTGCAGGAAGCCGCCAGGCTCATCGGACGCGGGGAACTGAAAGAACCGATGACCATCAAGACTGGCGACGAGATCGAGGACCTGGCCGACGAGATCAATCGCATGAACGCCCAACTCGAAATCGCCTTTGCGGGCCTGACGGATCAGGTGGAGTTCAAATCCCAGGAAGTCGCCTACCTGCAAAAAGTCACCGACCAGATTTTGAACAACATCTCCACTCCCATCGTCATGTTCGACCAGGAGGAACGGGTCCTGTATGCCAATCAAGCGGCAAAAGAGGCGTTTGGATTGACCGAGGCCGATTTCGAGCGGGCGGGGCTGTTTGATCTCCTTCCGGTGACCGACACCGCCCGCGCTCGGCTTCGGCACGAACTCCAAGCCCAGAGGATCCGTTCCGAAGCCCCAAGCGAATCGGCCGGGACCCGCGTGCCTTCGTCGCCACCCTCGGAGATCCGGGACCCCCTATCGCCCGTTGCCACCGGAACGCCCGGGACCGACCGGCCGGAGTTGCCCATCGGACCACGGACGTACCGGTATGAATGGCTCCGCATCAGCGGGCGCCTCGGGGAGCCGGACCGGATCGGTCTGGCGTTCAGGGACATGACGGAAGAAATCCTGATGCAGGACCGCCTCATTCAGGCGGAAAAGTCGGGCAGCCTGGGAGTGCTCAGTGCCGGGATCGGACACGAATTGAACAACCCGCTGTTCGGCATTCTCGGTCTTGGGGAGGCCATTCAGGAGGAATCGGACCTCATCAAGGCCAAAGCCTTTGCCCGGGACATCGTCCAGCACGGCAGGCGGATGGCCACAACCATTCGCGATTTTACCGGCATGGTCTCGGTCGGCGGCCGAAAGCAGTGGGTGCCCGTCGACCTCAATGAACAACTTGATCAGGCGCTCCAGCTGGCCCAACGCGACCCCGAGGGGGCCACCCTAGACATCCACCGGAACTACCAGCCCCTGCCCAAAATTGACGCGATCCCCGACGAGCTCCGGCAGGCGTTTTTGAACGTGATCGTGAACTCGGTCCAGGCGGCCGGCGGCAAAGGCCAGTTGACGCTGACCACCGACTGCCAAGGGGACCGGATCACGGTGACCATCCGGGATACGGGGCCCGGCATTCAGAAAGCGCACCTCACCAAAATTTTCGATCCGTTCTTCACGACCAAGGGCCAGGGGGAAGGGAGCGGGTTGGGATTGACGGTGGCCCACAGGATCGTCACGAAATATGGAGGCCGCATGCACATCGACAGCGAAGAGGGTCAGGGCACGGTGTGTCGTATGACCTTCCCACTGCAACCATCCTCTCAGCCGCAGGAGATTTCTCATGATGCCGTCACCTAGGACACAGAACCGGATCTGGGGAGGTGTGGCCGGATTGACCTTGCTGATCGCGGGGTCCTGGACCCTTTCCTTCGGGGAAAAATCCCCGGAGTCCTTGCCCGGCATCCCGCCGGCAAAGGTCGCGGAATACGTGCATGCCGTCATCGAGGCCGACCGCACCATTTACACCACCAGCGTGGTGGAACGTATGCAGGAAAAAGGCATTACCTTCGCCGCCGAGCACTGGGAACAGCGCAATGCCCTTCCGCTGCCGGCCCAGTTCCTCAAGTATGCCGGCCGGTTGGCCGCCGAAGGCGGGAGCGGCATCCGGTACGGCTTAATCAGCCTCTGGCCCATTCGAAACGGGCCGGCCACGGATTTCGAACGGCAAGCCCTGCAGGCGGTCTTGGACGATCCGAGCCGCCCGTACTCCGGGGTCGTCAAGAGCGGGAGGAAACGGTATTTTCAGGCCATTTATCCTGACCGGGCGGTTTCGAAGGCCTGCGTGAGCTGTCACAATACCCACCTGCTCAGCCCCAAGCGGGATTTCAAATTGAACGACGTCATGGGGGGAATTGTGATTACCATCCCCCTGGACGGCTAGGAGGATGGCTCGTTTGACTTGAAGATCGGCTTCCCTCCCGGCACCTTGACTAACGTCCTTAACTGGTGTCGGATAGCAGGGACGTCCCTGGCCTGAACCCGGCGGATTCCGGCAAGGCTCTATGGGACGAGGCCGGGATCGGAGTTCTCCAATGCGTCCACCTACCCTCCTGGTCATTGAAGACGAAGAACGCATGCGTCGCGTCTTCGAGCTCGTTCTGAAGCCCGAAGGCTATGACCTCCTCCTCACCAGCACGGCCGAGGACGGCATGCGCACCCTCTCGGAGGCCGCCAATATCGATTTGATCGTGACCGACCTTCAGCTGGGCACGCTGTCGGGCCTGGATGTCCTGGAAGCAGCCAAGCGGGCCCTGCCCGATGTGCCCGTCCTCATTATCACCGGATTCGGCACGGTCAAGTCGGCCGTGGAGGCGATGCAAAAAGGCGCCTACGATTACATCTCCAAACCCATCGACAACGAAGAGCTGAAAATCCTCATCGCCCGGGCTCTCCAGGTCCGGCAATTGTCGAGGGACAACGAGGCCTTGCGCGCCGGTCTCTATGACCGCTTCGGATTCGATCGGATCGTCAGCCGGTCTCCTCAGATGGAAGAGGTCAAGCGCCTGGCCATGGAGATCGCCCGCACCGAGTCTACGGTCCTCATCACCGGGGAAAGCGGAACGGGGAAGGAACTGCTGGCGCGGGCCATTCACTACGGGAGTTCCCGTTCGGCCGGCCCGCTCGTGGCCCTGAACTGCGCCGGCATTCCCGAACCGCTCCTGGAGTCCGAATTGTTCGGGTACGAAAAGGGGGCCTTTACCGACGCCAAGAAATCCAAGCGGGGCCGGTTCCAGCTCGCCGACCGGGGCACCCTGTTCCTCGATGAAATCGGCGAAATGAGCCTCTCGGCCCAGGTCAAACTCCTGCGGGTACTGGAGGATCACACGGTGGATCCCCTGGGCGCGGTCCGCGGGGTCCGGGTGGACATCCGGGTCATCGTGGCCACGAACCAGCACCTGCCTGAGCTCATCAAAAAAGGCCGGTTCCGTGAAGACCTCTATTACCGCCTCCACGTCTGTCCGCTCCACATCCCGCCGCTTCGCGAGCGGCGAGAGGATATCCACCCGCTCCTCCAAGCCTTTCTCCAGGCCGCTAACCGGGAGCGGGGCACCCGCATCAAGGGGGTCTCCCCGGAAGCCCTGGCCCTTCTCCAACGGTACCCCTGGCCGGGCAACGTCCGGGAACTCCACAATGCGGTGGAATGGATCACCCTCAGCTGCCGGGAAGGGGAAATTCGCGCCGAGCATCTGCCCTCCTATCTGAAGACCGAGGAAGACCCGAGACGCGACGCGTTGCCGTCCCTTCTGTCCTTTGGCCTGTCCGTGGAGGAATTGGAAAAAGCCATGCTCCAGGAAGCCTTGGAAAAAACCGGCGGAAACGTGTCCGAAGCCTGCCGCTTGCTGAAAATCACCAGAAACACCCTCCGTTACCGGATGGCCAAGTACAATCTTAAATAAGTTGGCTCTT
>JBFFYZ010000055.1:0-8498 GCA_041568895.1 Nitrospiraceae bacterium | reverse complement strand
TATCCTCCGTCTGGTGCCGTGTAGACCTCGTCAAACTCCCGTAGTGTGCGGATCCCTCTCAACGGCTGCACATCAAATTTTCCGGGAAACAACTCGGCCTTTCGTTGAAGCTTCCTTTTGAGGCGCTTGAGAAAATAATGCTGGTAAAATCCGTTCCCCGGCTGCTCGAGTGCCGCCACGCAGGCGCCGGGGTCGATATTGGGGCAGACCGCCAGGATTCCGCGCAACGCGGGCTGGGTGGCACCGACTTCTCCAGCCAGTTTCAATACCAAATTTCCCCCCATCGAATAGCCGATGAACCAGATGGCCGGCAGCCGGTCCTGAGCGTGGAGTTCTTCGAGCACTGCCTTGAGGTCGCCGCTGAGGCCGCTGTTATAGAGGGTAGGGGTCAGCAGGAGGCTTTCTCCGCAGTTGCGCTGATTCAGGCGGAGAACGTTCAGGCCCGCCTTCCACGCCTTGGCCGCGAGGCCGAGCATGTAGTGGGACTTGCTACAGCCTTCCAGTCCGTGAAGAAGGACCACCGTCTTGCATCGCAGCGGCTCCGGTTGCCAGTGACAGTAGGCCAGAAGTTGGGTGTCCGGGCTGACGGCAAAGAGGCGTTTTGTGGTCGGGATGTCCGCCGGCAGGGGCGGGCGCGGCCACAAGCGTGGGACCACGGTCATCAAATGGGGGTGCCGGAGCATGGGATGAGGGTGAAAGTCGGGGTAGGTGGCAGGGAGGCCAGCGCGGAAGGCGGAACGGACATGCATCATCAAATCTTACCATGAAAAAAGGGCCGCCCTCAGAGGAGAGAAGGCGGCCCTTTAAAATTGGCTCCCCGGGCAGGACTCGAACCTGCGACCAACCGGTTACGAGTGCCCCAGCATTTCTCCTGGGCTCGGACTATCTCTTCACCCGCCGGGGTACCCCGCTGCTTTTTGGGGTAAGGAATCCCAGGGGAGGGTGTCGGGCGCTTGGGAGGCTTTATTGGACAGGCTCCTCAGCCTCTAGTCTCTGCACGTTCCTGCTTACGCTTGCCCCTTCGATGACGCTCAGGGCAGACCCTTCAGCAGGCTTCGCTCAGGGTTACCATTCCGATTCCCATGGAGATCGGGACAGGCTTCCCTGAATTCACCCGATTTTTCAACCACAGTTTCCTGTGGAAGCTGCAATCCCGCGTGACTTCCATTTCTGAATCACGCATCCCTACAGCCGGTGGCTCTACCAACTGAGCTACCGGGGAACCGATTTTTACTGTATTTGTTGACGGCACCTCCTCCTCTCTATCCAACCGAAATTGGGTCACATTCTAGCATAAACCGCCCCCCTGGTATCATCCCCTCTCAAGGAAGCGGGGGGAAAAAACCGGGAGGTCGGCGAGGGACAGGCCCTCAAACGTCGAAGTCGGACTCGTCCTCGTCATCCGAGGCTTCGGGATTGCCTGAAGCCAGCGCCACATAATGCCGGGCCCAGGTGATATAGAGGTTCCCGCTGTCCCGCATGGTATCCGCTCCCATGGCCAGCTTCTTGGCCACGTCCGGTTCCTTGCCGGCGTTGCGAATCTCCTCCGCCCGCTGCTCCAACTCCCGGGACAGGGTCTGCATCTGCTTTCCGATGTCGTTGATGATTTGGGTGAGGTGATTACTCATGGGTTTATCCTTGCACGATCTGGAACGACCTGGAGCCCGAGCTCCCGCTTGTTTCGGTGATCTCAATAAAAAAACCCCACAGCGGGGGCGCCATGGGGTTTTTCCGTTCTCCGTCCGGACTCAGCCCTGGTAGGCTTGCCCCAGTGCCGCGGACTCGCCCTGTTGGCTCATCAAGGTGCCGTCGGCGCTCACCGCCACCATGCTGATGGCCTGGTGTTTGGCGGCATTGCAGACCACGACGCACAATTCGCACCCTTTGCAGCGGCCGATATTGACCTCGGCCACCATTTTCCCCTCGTTCAAATCCAGGCAATTCGCTTCGGGGCAGTACATGATGCAGAGACGGCAGCCCTTTTTGGCCACGCACTTATCGTCGATGACTTGGGCAACGTTATACATACGCTCGGTATCCTTCTCTCAACTGGGCTCTCAATTAGGCTGCGGCTCCGACCAACAATTCCACCTTGTTCTTCTCAGCCCATTCCGCGGCGACTTCATACGCAGCCTTCACGGTGGCCAGGTTCTTTTGGAGCAACATTTCCTTCTTGGCAAATTTCTTCTTGATCGCTTCGTCCAGGGTGGCCGTTCCGCCGGAGGCGACAAACTTCTTTCCAAACCGTTCCTGGAGCGCCTGATCCAGGGCATCCAGCGAGACGCACCTGGTAATCCCGGAGACCGATCCAATCATGGTCATGTTGGTGGAAAGCTCGGTCCCCGCGACGTCCAGCGCCATCTGCGTGCCTTTGATGTAGAAGACCGCAACGTTGAGATCCTTCAGCCGCTCGACATCCTCGTCACTGAGCAGGGGGACATCGGAATTAATGATGACCACCCCGCCTTCTTTGATGCCCGAGTAAAAGGGCATGGTATAGCTTTTCCCCATCGTGATCACCTGGGGGTGGAACACCTCGATCACGTCGGGAAACACCAACTCGCCGCGATCGTAAATCCGCTGGAGGCCGATCCGGCAATAGCTTTCGGCCGGGGCCATCCGCTTCTCGGCTCCAAAAAACGGGTTGGAAATCGCAAACTTGCCGTCCTTGTTCGCGGCCATGGCCAATACGTGTGCGGCCGTCACGGCACCCTGTCCGCCAAGCCCGGACATCCGGATATTCAGTCGTTTCTTAATCATCGCTCTCCTCCTCGCCAGGCGGCTGGCTTCGTCGCCGGCGCCACGACCCATTCGCCGTTTGGTGCGGAACTGCTGCTTACGCTTGAGCCGCTAACTGGTCCTTCTTGGCAGCCGCTTTCTTCTCTTTCTCCTTCGCCGCTATTTCGGCCAAGAGCTCCTTCGCCGGATCGCTGATGTACTCCTTGTACGCGAAGCGCTCCGTTGGCTTCTCCGAATCCCGCATCTCCTGCAGCCCCTCCATACTGTTCTTCCCGATCTCCAGGATGCAGGGCGTGTAGAGCTGCAAATAGGTCGGGCCAATTTCCCGGGCCACATGGACCGCGTTCCTGATCACTTTCTCAACCAAGGACGGCTTGCTCACCGTGCAGTTCACGACGTAGTGGCAGCCGGACTCGCGCGCGATCTCCGGGAGGCGGACCTTCTCGAAGGTCTTGCCCACCGGCGCCATCTTCGCCACGAACCCTTTTTGCATCAATCCGCTTTCCTGACCGCCGGTGTTGGCGTAGAGCTCGTTGTCGAAGCAGATTGTCGTGAACTTTTCCTGGCGAAACCAGGCCTGAAGGGTCATGTCCAGGCCGATGTCCACCGTGGCGCCGTCTCCCGCCAGGACAACGACGTCCTTCGTCCGGCCCGGAAAGCGTACCGTGAGGGCCCGCTTAAGACCCGAGGCGATCGCGTTCTGGTTGCCGAACAGCGAATGGATATTGTGCACGGCCACGTGCGGGAACACCAAACTGGTGCACCCCGTGGACCCCACCATGACGGTGTCTTCCGGGTTCGGCAGGGAGGCCAGGATGTACCGGAACGCCATGGATTCCGGGCATCCCGCGCACAGGGAATGCTCTTCGATCAGCTCCTTGGTGGTCCCAATATCTTTCCAGCCCCGGGATTCATTTCCATAGGTCGCCCGGTTGACCAGGTCCTGATATTCGGGCGGCATGATCTCGAAGAACTCCGGTGCGATTTTGATCCGTTCCTTGCTCATGAAGGCCTCCTCTCGCGACGTCTATCGCTTCTGCATTCGTCGTCGTATGCTTTGGTTTTACAGGGGCGTACTTTCGTGTCCCCTCTTCGCTCCCGTCTCTCAGCTCCCGCGCCCGGCCAGCGAGGCGGCCCGCATGCCAAGCGCCTTCTTGACCTCCGACACGATGATCTCCGGAGGCATCGTCATGCCGCCGCAGACATGCGGCGCCGCGATGACGCGTTCGTTGTTCGGGATCGAGGCCCGGATTTCCCTGGCCAGCCATCCCGTGACGTTGAATTCTGGAACTAAAATTTGTTTTGCGTTCTTGGTCGCTTCCCGGATTTCCTCACCCGGCCAGGGACGCAGGGTCTTGACCTTGACCAGGCCGACGCGAACACCCTCGTCCTCCAGCAGGCGGATGGCTTCGCGGCTCTGCGAGACCGCCGTCCCGGACGCCACCAGCAGGACCTCGGCGTCGGTGTTTTCGGTTTCGATCAGGCCGTCAAGCCAGGCGATCGCGTGTTTCCGCGACCGCTCGATCGCCGCCCAGACTTCCTGTTGCCAACTCGCATGGGTGGCATAGCTGATGTAGTTGCTCTTCATCACGAAGGGGTCCCGCATCATCCGGACCGGCGGGCACTCCATATCCATGCAGGGCACCGGTGACCGGTAGGGATCATACGGCGGCAGGCACATGTTCGTGGGAGTGAGGTTCACCACGTCCTTGGTATGGGTCACAAAGAACCCATCGCAGCAGAGCGCCAAGGGCAGATGGACGTCCGGCTCCTCCGACACGATGTACCCTTTGAGAATCCAGTCGTAGAAGTCCTGAGCA
Organism: Nitrospiraceae bacterium; assembly: GCA_041568895.1. Taxonomy (GTDB): domain Bacteria; phylum Nitrospirota; class Nitrospiria; order Nitrospirales; family Nitrospiraceae; genus JBFFYZ01. The sequence goes on along the minus strand of JBFFYZ010000055.1, from coordinate 3,939 downwards.
GTCTCGGCATGCCAGACCAGCATCCCGGTCTGCATGAGATAGGAAATTTCCAGGGTATCCGGCTGAATGGAGAGTGGGGAGTTGATCCCGCGGCAGGTCACGATACACTGGATCGGCAGCCTGGCACCAGCCCACATGGGGAAGTTTTCCATCGCCCTCATGGTCCCGGGTCCGGCGGTGGTGGTAAACACGCGGGCGCCCCCGAAGGCGGCCCCGGCACATTCGGACATGACCGCAAACTCGCTCTCCCCCCGGAAATAGTCGCCGATGTAGCCCTCGGCAAACAATTCGCCGATGAGGGCCGCCGCCTCGCTCTGGGGAGTGATGGGGTAGGCGATCATGACATCAACACTGGCCCGACGGATGGCCTCCTTGATCACCTCGCTGCCCGTGAAAAACGAGGGCGTGCGTTCCGCTTGGAACATCATTTCCCGAGGGTCGGTGAAGACCTGCTCTTTTTTATTTTTCGTCCCGATGAAGGATTTTGTCTCAGCCATTGGACCCAGCCTCCTTTCAACCGTCTCGCGCCCGCCCTGCGGGTCCGCGTCCTATATCGCCTAGTTTGAGGCTCCGCGCTTCGTCTTGACCTTGGAAACCTCGACGGTCCCTTTGAGCTTGCGAACCCACTCCGCCAGGCGCATGATCTTTTCCACCGAGGCGTCACGGAACGACAGCATCGCGTCCTCGTGTCCGGCCTGGGCGCACATGGCAATGGTGTAACAGTCGGTCCCGCCACGGATAATCTTCAGCGAGAGGTTCGCCTGGTGGCAGTGGACCCCGACGAACATGCAGCAATCGATTTTGTTGTGCCAGATCGTCAAATTCGGGTGGTTCGGATTGATCTCGATTTCGGGATTGATTTTGGGGTACTTCGGCCGATAGTCGGGCATGGGGATCAACATGGCCTTCTGGTCCTGCGTGACGGACTCCTTGATCGTTTCATACAAATGCCGGATGGCCGTGGCCTTTTTCGCAGCCTTTTCGTTCCAGGCCCACAGCACCAACGGACCCGGAAAAATCGTGGGGACCTTGGCCATCAGGAACTGCCGCGCGGCCTCCTCCATGGCTTTTTCTTCGGGAACGATCACGCCATGGATGTGTCCCTCTCCGGGATTGGGCAACCGAATTCCCATGGCTGCCGCGGCAGGCGGCAGAAAATGCTCCGGACCTGGCAACACTTGATATTGACTCATTCCCCTCGACTCCTCGGCCTGCGATAATGTCCAGGAAAAAAATACCTTGAAAAGCCCCTAAAGACCCTACAGTCTTGCGGAAGCCTCCGTGAGGCCCCCCACCTTAACTGCCTTCCCCATAGTATGCAAGACTTCAGAAGGCCCACTGGCCTGGAAATATGGGCTATGAATCCAGTGCTCTCTAGGCCTTTTGGGCAAAGGCCCATTTGGCCATATTTCTCAATTGTGACGCTGGGTTGAGAAAACAGTATACCGGGTTTACTGGGGGGTTGTCAATGAAAGATTCTGGCGTAAAGGGGCCCTCAGGAGGGGTAGAGCGAAGCCGGAAAGCCTGAATTTTTGCTTGTGGCCCGGCCGCTTTGGAGAAAACCGAGGAGCATTCCGCCATACGGAGAAGTACGACTCTGTCTCCAAAACCGAAGACAGAGTTCCCAGGGCACCTATCGCAGGGCGGCGCAGCCTTCCGAGGAGCCAAGGGTGCAGGCTCGCCCGTAATCTTCCTTAGCTAATCTTCCCTGAAGAAGCCGTCGGTACAGGTGCCCGCGGGATACCAGGGCTTCCAACTCCCCCGGAAAGACTTGGAGCACCGTGGACAAATCCTCAATCGCGGGCTCAAGGTTTCCGAGCTCGACCTGCACTCGGCTTCTCAGGAGGTAGGCCTCCTTTTCGTGGACGATCCAGCTCTTCACCGGAGTCCCCCTGAGGAGCCGGTTCAGGGTCATCAGGGCCTGCCGCCACTCCCGGGCGGCCACCTGCTTCTTCGCGAGCATAGTGTAGAGGGCGATCAGCCGCTGGCGGGCCAGATCAAAGAGGGGGTCCAATTCCAGGATTCGTTCGTAGTCCTGGGCTGCAGCCTGATGTTGGCTCTGCCAGGTCCGGGCATCGCCCCGGCCGAGCAGGGCCCAGGTGCTGCCGGGGTCCAGGGCCAGGGCCCGCTCAAAATCGGCCCGCGCCTGCTCCACCAAGTGATTCGGCGCGGGCCGGAGGTCGTTTTTCGATAGGGTCAAGGATGCAATTTTGAGGTAAGTCTGCCCCCGCACCACGAACGCGTCCCCAAAGGCCGGATCAGCCTCAATGGCTTGAGAGGCCAGGTCGATCTTTTCGCTCAGGCTGTGGCTGCGCACCGCCGTGCTGACCAGTTTTGTGGCCGCTTGGCGATTCTTTCGCGCTTTGGCCGGATCCGGTGTGGACGGGAGTTGTTCCTCCAATTGCTTGCGGAGGCGGTCGATCTGGGAACGGAGTTCCGAATTTTCAGCCTGGAGCTGCTCAAAGTGTTCCGCCAACTGCTCGTCCGATTTCAGGCGCTTGATCGCCTCGGCTAGGGTGTGGAGGTGGATGGTGGCGCGGATTTTGACATAGAACGTGACCCGATCGCCATCCAAGGACCGGTGCTTATCTAGGACTTCCGTTTGGGTGACGGCGGAGGCAATGGTGCGAATCCCTAAGTGGTTCCAATGGGTTGTTTTGCCCCCAGCCTGGGTTTCGACGTCCTTGGAGGTCGCTTCAATATAGACTCCAGCCTCCTCCACCGCCTTGCGCTTGGCCCGAAGAAGGACCTGCTCCTCGGCCCCCGCCAAGGTATCGGAGTCCCCCATAACATAGGTGGCTTCCGCGACCACCACCCTGGCGTCGGAAGCCAGACTCGGCGTCGCGAGCAGGAGAATCGGAAACAGGACCCCATAGAGGTGCCGATGGGCTGCCATTGTGATCTACTATACCGCTGGCCATGACAGTCCGGCAACGGAGAAGCCTGAGCCGGCCAAGGTGACCGGATGAGGCTGAGCCGTCCGCCACTTGGAACTAGACTCCCTGTCGAAGCGCCAGGGTCGTGGGCGCCTTTACGAAATGATGCACGACATCGTGGGGCACATGAGAAGGTGCGGGATATCGAGGGCTTACAGAAAAGGCTATCGGGGGGCGGATTTCGGGAATACCTGCTCAAACGGATGGACTTCCACGCGCTCGAACACGCCGTGGATGGTGTAGGGATCGTCCTTGGCGAAGGCCTGGGCCTCTGCCAGGGATTCGGCTTCAATGACAATCAGGCTCCCGGTTTTATCCGTCAGAGGCCCGGCCAGAATGACCCGTCCTTGGGCATCCAGCGCATCCATCCTGGCCAAATGCGCCGGGCGGTGAAGTTTCCGTTTGGCCTGCCCGTCAGGCCCGTCAAAGCCGAGAATCAGGAATTTCATTGTAGATAGCGGAGGCGCGTGGTGGTGCAGGGGGACCAGGTTGACCGGAATTGCTGGAGGAGCCGGGGGCAATCACTCGGGTCAAGACGGACAATCGGCCCGCAGGAATTAATCAAACTTCTGTTCGATGGCCTGGCGACCCAGGTACCCGCTGTGGATTTCGTGCCACCAGCGCACATCCGGCTCGCCCAGTTTCCAGCAGAGAAAGACGATCCGGCCTTCCAGCATGGCGGGAAAATCGCAGAGCCCCATGTCCACATCCTTTACGAGGATTCCCATTTCATGGACGGCTTGGAGGTTCTCGCTGATCTTCTGAAGGGCGGAAATGTAGTGGGGTCCGGCGTAGCTGCCCCCCCCAACCTGGGCCTTGGCGCTGGCCTTCTTGATTTCATCCTTTACCCGCAACAGCACCGCCTTGCCCTGCTTGACGGCGGTCAGGTTATCCTCCAATTGAGGAATCAGGCTGTTGGCCTCCCCGAGGGTAAAGATTCGTTCGAGGTTGCGCCCTTCTTCCCGGTGTGCCATGGTAACCCTGTTTCTAACCTTCTCTAAAC
>JBFFYZ010000054.1:0-8681 GCA_041568895.1 Nitrospiraceae bacterium | reverse complement strand
GGTCAACTCTACGTTGCGGACCGCCATGTCGGGAGCGTACACCACCGCGTCCGCGCCCCATCCCACGATGGGCCTGGCCTGGGTGGCGATGCCGAGGATGTTCTGAAGCAGGTGCCGGATGTTGCCCGTGATGCGAATGGTATTGGCCTGCAGCGGGGCCACGATCCTGCCCCCTCCGATCAGGTAGGAGTCCCCGACCACGGTGCAGGTGAAATCCCCTGCCCGAAGCCCATTGATCGGGTAGGTGTACCAGATCCGGCCCACATAGACTCCCCTGTCCACCAGCTTGATGAGGCTTTCGGGGGTGTGGGGAACCGAACCCTCGATGACGATATTGGTGGGAACAATTGAAGGGGGTGCATCAAAGGCGCGGAGTCCCCGGCTGGAATAGCGGAAGCCGTTCCGCGGGGCGAGCACCTCGGGGTGATCCTGAGGAGAAAGGCCGAGCTTGTTCCGCCCTGACGGGTCTCGGATCAGGCGCTGGGTCTCGTAATAATTGGACAGCAGGCCCTGGAGCACGCCGGAGCGAATCAAGTCCGTTCGCCCGGTCGGGACGCCTTCACAGGTCAGGGCGCGGCTTCCAACCGCCCCGCGGAGCGCGCCGTGATCGTAAATGGAGAGCTGGCCGGACGCGACCTGGCGGCCCATTTCCCCTAAAAAGGCCGACTGGGAGTTGAAAAAGGCGTTCGCGCTCAGGCTGGGGAGCAGGACATTGGTCAGGAGATCGCTCACCGGTTGGGGGCCGAGAATCACCGAGTAGGTGCCGCTGGGGAGCCGCTGACCGCTGAGGGCTTTCAGCGCGTTTCGCGCGGCTTCGCCGCCGGCTTCTCCCTTGAACTTGGCCAGGTGGGTGGTGGCGGCATATCCGCTTCCCTTGGCCTGCTCGCGCTCCACCATGGCGGTCACAAAGGACGTGATGGTGGTGGCCTCATCGCTCTGAACTTTGGGCTGGCGGGTGGACGCGATAGCCATCCGTTCCTGGGTCAGGCGGACGTCCCCGCTGACAATCAAGCCGAGGGCCGGAAGCGTGGTAGGGGCGCCACCTCGCGACGGGGATTGGGCCCCGGGCTGGGATTTTTTTACCCCGGTCTGGACGAGCTGGGACTGGGCCTTTCCCTGTGCTGCAAGGGTGTGCGCCAGGTAGTCGGACGTCTCGTAGGCTTTCAGAGCCTCGTGGATGACTTGCCACCCGGCTTCCACCAGCCCGCGGTCGGTCAATCCCATAATGGCCCGGTCGTGGTACCCCGAGAGGGGTTTGTCCGTGCGCTTTTTCCCGGATGGCCCAAGCTGGGGGGAAGGCAGGGAGACAAATTCCAAGTCCAGGACCGCGCTCTCCCGCGCTTTGTCCAGGGCCCGACGGACTGCTTCCAGGGACAGGTCCCGTTCCTCGCTGCCGAATCCGACCTTGGGCCCTTCCGCGGTGTCAAAGACCGCCCGGACGCCGAGCCCGAACGATTCGGAGGACTTGGGTTCCTCCACCCCGTGACAGGGGATGTCGGACGTGTAATTCAGACGACACAGGAGATGCCCGGTGTAGGACGCGAACACCTCGGCTTCTCGGATGTCCTTCACACGCCCAAGGTGGCGAAGGGCTCGATGAACGGCGGTTTTTAACGTGGCGAGGGGAATCATAGGCCGGTGAGGCGTGCGCGGCTCCGCATGGTAGGCCCGCCGTTACCCACGCGCTTGCTTTGCATGGGCTGGCCCTTTCCGCAATTCGGAATGGGAGTTAAGCGGAAATCCCGACCCACCGCGTCCACCTTCATCAGGTAGTCCTTCGTGTCCGCGGTCATGCCGCCGCCCCGGTAGAGTTGGCCGATTTGTCCCTTGCGGATTTCGTAGACCTTCTGGGCGGAGATGCTGAAGTTTTCCCGCGATTCGGCGATAGAGGGGGTGCGGTGGCCGACAAGATAATAGCCGTGGTCGACCTCGGCGATGATGTCCTCGGGATCCCGAGTGCCGGGCCCGAAGACGGTGTTGGACATCCTGACCAGAGGCACCACGGACGCCTCCGTGCCCCGGTAAGATCCGTTGGGCTCGGCGCCCAGGATCGCGGCGGTCTGGCGACTGTTCATGAATCCCGTGAAAATGCCCTTCTCGATGTGCACGACCTTTCGGGCCGGAGTGCCTTCATGGTCGTAGGCATAGTGGCCGAGGCCCGGCAGACCGGGGTCCGAGTAGGCGCTCACCAGAGGGGACGCGATGGGTTTGCCGAGTTGCGTGTCGCGGAGCGAGCGCAGGAGCCAGCTGCGGCCGGCGTAGGCAGTTTCCATCTTGAGCGCCCGATCCAGTTCCGTCGGGTGGCCGATGATTTCATGGGCCTTCAGGGCGTTGTAATGGGGGTCGGTGACCACCACGACCTCTTTGGCGGTGGCTCGGAGGGGCGGGGCATCCACCAGTTTGAGGCAATCCCGGCCCAGGCTGGTGGCGAAGGTCAGGAGATCCAGGTGGCGGATGAGCTGGCTGCGGGTGCCCTCGGTGGCCACTTCCCATCCGCGCTGGTGGCCGATGTAATCGAACAGGGACTGTTCGGCCGTCTCGCTCTCGGCGACGATTGTGCAGAATCCGAGGGTAGAGGCAAAGGATTGATCGATGATGGCGCCCTCTGAGCTCGTGAACAACTCCCGGGTCATCCCGGTTGTGGCCGTGATGCCGTTGAACTTGAGCCGCGGCCCCAGGGCCGTGACCGCCTTGGAGGCGTCGGCGACAAACCGGGCCACGTTGGCCAGGGAGACGGAGCGAGGGTCAATGGCATATTCCGCCTTGACCGTATCTTGGCGGACTTCAATTGTGGCGAGGTCGAGGTTCGTGAGGCTCTCCGTCAATCCGGGAAAGCGCTGTTTGATCTGATCCTTGAGGCGGGCGTTGGCGATGGCGCGGTCGTAGGCGTGGTGAAAACCCTCGCGAAGCAGTTTGGAAAGACGGGGCAGGTCCCCGCTTCCGAGGCGGAGCCCGAAATACCCCGGCGCGGAAAGAGGATCTCCGGCGATCACGCGAAGGCCGAAACCGAACTGGTAATCGTCCCGAGAGGCTTTTCCGATCCCGTTCTCGGCTCGGGCGGTCTTCGCTTCGGTGAGGTCGAGACAAAGGTCGGCGTAGCGGCAATGTCGCAGCCTGGCTTTGGCCTCGCGGACCAGCTCGGCGGCCACCCGCTTCATCCGGTCGAGGCTTTCCACGGTGAGCGGTTTGGCGCTGAGCGTTCGAACCATCTCCACCGCCTCTATGTAAAACCCAACAGGTTACCGTGCCGCTGCCATGGCTATGTCGCTTCGCGTAGGACGATCCCCGTAGTGGGCAGAAACGGTCACGTTTTGGAACCCTTGACGGACTTCCGGACGCACATCCACCAACGCGTCGAAACCCAGCGAAAATTCGGGCAATTATAGGTAATTAAAATCTGGAGCGTCAAGCGCCGATTCCAGCCTTCGAGACCAGCGAGAGAGCGCCGCTGCAACTCCGTTGGGGAGGGGGATGGCCTCTGCCTAGGACCAATGGCCTATCCGAAGGAGGGGCCCTAGGCCTTCTATCGTCCGATGTGGGCCTTCTGCCAAGTTGCATGAAGAAACGAGAAGTTATACGATCCTACCCGCATGTAGAGGATCCTGTTGTGGCCAACTTCTTGATTGACAATCGGATGGGTCCTTGTTAAACTCAACCCCTCATCCTTGCGGCAAATTTCCTGAAATCATGCGGAGTTTCGTGGTTTTTGGTCGGCGGCAGGGGTGACGACGATAGACGAGAGTGAGCTAAGCGACGAAGAGACCGCGAGGCAAAACGAAACCAATATTCACTGCACTTTGTGTGATTCACTTGGATGGGACGCTAGTCCGCTAGCGGCACATATAGCAGAGGGAGGGACCCGATGAGTCTTGACTATGTGAAATTTACGCCGGGGTTCGACAAGTTCATGCCCAAGGAATATCGGGACATGGTCGAGCATGGCCCCTTCGGCAAGAAGGTCAGTGTCTCGCAGGTGGGAACCTTCAAGGAAATCCTCGAAGAGCACCCCATGTGCGCGGGCTGTGCGATGACCTTGTTCATTCGGCTGGCCATCATTTCCTTCCCCAACCCCGAAGACACGATTACGGTGGGGACGGCGGGTTGCGGCCGACTGGCCATTTCCCAAGCGGCCATTCCCTTTGTCTATGGCAATTACGGAGACCAGAACGGCGTCGCCTCAGGACTTTCGCGAGGGCTGCGGCTTCGGTTCGGCGACCAGCCGAAAGACGTGGTTGTGATGGTCGGTGACGGCGGAATGGCCGACATCGGTTTTTCGGGCACTCTGCACTCCTGGTTCCGGAAAGAAAAATTCACCACGATCATGCTGGACAACGAAGTCTATGGCAACACCGGCGGACAAGAGAGCGGCATGACCAATCAAGGAGCCGTCTTAAAAATGGCCCCGCTCGGCAAGAAGTTCGAGAAGATGGACATGCTCGGCATGGCCAAGCTTTCGGGCTGCGCCTACGTCGCCACGGTGGTGCCCAATAATCCGCGGCGGGTGGAGAGCGTGATCAAGAAGGCCGTGTTGATCGCGCGGGAGATCGGGCCGACCTACATCCAGGCCTATACCTCCTGCAACATCGAGTATGCGATTCCGACGGACAAAGTGATGGAAGACGCGAAGAACGTCGAGAATGATCGCTACAAGTTTTCCGAGTACGTCTCCGAAGACGCCAAGCAGTACCTGGCTGACCGGTACGGATTCAAGGAATATTTGCCGAAGCCGGCCGCCAAGGTCGCCGTTTCTGAGTCCTGAAGCGGGTCCGTTCGCCGGCGTGGGAACGACCGGCTTAGGACGGTAGGGAAGAAAGGGACCTGCGAGAAGAGGGACCTGGACGAGGAACCTGCGAGGAACCTGAAGGAGGAGAGGTCATGGCGAAACGCTTCAATATCCGAATGGCAGGTGTCGGAGGACAAGGGGTCGTCACCGGCTCGCACATCCTCAGCACCGCCGTGATCAATGCCGGAGGGGAGAGCACGATCGTCCCATTCTACGGGTCTGAAAAGCGCATGGCACCTGTGGAAAGTTATGTGCGGGTCTCAGACGAGCCGATCTACGAGATCGGCGAAATCACTTTCCCGCACATCATCATCATCTTCCACCCGCAGGTGATCACCCACGGCAAATCCTACACCATGCCCTTCTACTTCGGGCTGAAGGAGAACGGGGTCGCGCTCATTAACAATGACGGGCCCATGCGGCTGGAAAAGGACCAACAGCGCGAGCTGGAAGAGCGAAAAGTCAAATTGTACTATCTTCCGGCGACCAAGATTTCTCTCGAGGTGGCCGGGATGGACCTCGCCACGAATATGGCGTTGATGGGGGCGATCGGGGCCATCACCGGTCTGACCAACTTGGAGTCCTTGAGTCAGGCGGTGAAAGACCGCTTCCTCGGGAAGGGGTTCGTGGTATCCGGCGGCACCGCGGCGTTGGACAGCGTGGTTGAGCGGAAATTCAAGAAAAAGCAGGAATTGATCGAGAAGAACGTGGCGGTCATCGAGGCCGGATGGAAATATGCCGAAGACAACGGCTGGGTCATGACTAAAGCCATGCACAAAGACATGGCCGCCACCGCCGCAAAGAAGTAGGGACGGTTAACTTACCAAAGAGGGGTCAATGTATCTCGTAGCCGATATCAATGTTGACATCTGCGCAGCCACGAGCTGCAAGCTGTGCACCCAGTTTTGCCCGGAAGCCAATACGATCCTGTACAACCACGAACTTGGGAAAGAGAAGGGGCATAAGTACGGGTCGGCGTACGTCGCCGTGGACCGCTGCAAGGGTTGCGCGCAGTGCGTCTGGGTCTGCGACAACATGGCCAAGCACCAAGCCATTAAAATGGTCATGATCGACCAGCTTCCGCAGGCAGCCCTCACCGACAACGTGACGTACGGTGAGAAAGGAACGGTGGCAAAACTGGCCAGCCCGGTCGTCGGATAGCGGGATTTATTTCACGGCGGATTTCACGAGACGGAGAGGGGAGATTTTGGTGGAGACCACTCAGAAAGTAGATGATCGCATCATCGTGCCGGGTCCGGCGGGATTTCACCCGCCTTCCGCGGCTCAGTTGGGCGTTATGCTGCCCGACCCGGGGCAAGGGCTGCTGTATGGCCGGCTAGAGCCGAAGGAAGAAAAGGTGATGGAAGAAATGGCTCGGGTCATGCTCACCAGTCCCAACCCGACCCTCTTTCCCGGTCCCCTCGTGCTCTGGGCCTGGAACGAACACGCCGTCGAAAAGGCCAAGGCCGTGCTGGAGATCGCCGCCCAGATTCCCAACGTCATGGTGATCCCCATGCCGGACTACCGGCCCAAATACCCGAAAATCGATCCGGAAGAGGTGATCAACCCGAATCATCCCAACCTGACCATTTGGGGAAACAAGATCGAGGCCTGCATCTTCGTGGGCGTGCACTGCCATTACGCCAACCTCACGCTCAAAATGATCCGGGCCGGCACCAACTGCTGCACGATGGCGATCTGCGCCGAGCAGGGGCACGAGGACGCCATGTTGACGGTGCGCGATAGCGACGCGGTCAAGCTAAAGAAGGTCGCCCAGGTGTTCAAGCGGGTCCGAGAGCAATTAGGGATCAAGCTGCCGTCCAACGCGGAAAATGTCCGCTTCACCGGAACCCAGTCCAAAGTGCATGGGGGGAAGACTCATACCAATCCGATGACCCTCATGCCGACCGTCGGCGGGACGGAGAGTGCGGCGGCGTTCGGGCACAAACCTGAACACATGAAGAGCGAAGCCTAAGGGGAATTGAATCAATTGCTCATTGACGATTGTTTCATTCAGTAACTCAATGAATCAATCGTCAATTCTCCATAAAGAGGTGGAACGATGAGCGAATCGTTGGAATCCGAGGTCAAGACCAATCCGCAAGGCGATCCGATCACCAGCGTTGCCGCGCCAAAGGCGGCTCCGGCTGAGGCCCGGCAAGACCCCCACGCTGAGGCCAAAAAGCAAAGGGTGGTGACCCCGGAGGAGATGTTCCTGGAGGCGCCGCGCACGAAGGAATTCATCACCGGTAGCGAAGCGGCCAAGGAAGCGGTGCGGCGGTCCAACGTGGACCTCTCCGTGGCCTATCCCATCACCCCGCAGAGCGAGACGATGCAGTTGATCGGGGTGCTCTACGGCGAAGGCTACGTGAAGGAGTACTATCGCGGCGAGGAGGAGTACGGCGTCATGTCGGCCATCGCCGGCGCCTCGCGGGCGGGGGTCCGCTGCTTTACGGCCACCGCGGGACCGGGTACGCTTCGTGGAATCGAGCCGATCGCGTCCTGGCCGGGTCATCGCCTGCCAGCCGTGGTCATGTTCACCTGCCGGGTGGTGAATGCCCCGCTGGCCATCCAGCCGGATAATATCGAAGTTTCCTACCTGCTGAACTGCGGCTTGATTCTCTTCCATGCGGAGAACCAGCAGGACCTGTTCGACTTCATCATGAAAGCGTTCATCATCAGCGAAAAGAACGACGTCACGCTGCCGGTCGGGGTGGCTTGCGACGGCTTCTTCGTGACCCACGCCCGAGGCTACGTGCACATGCAGGAACGGGGGATCAAATTGCCGCCTCGGGAAGCCTGGCGCGGTGCGGTCCCCGTGCTGGATGCCGAGAATCCGCCTGCGCGGCTGTCCCGGGACGCGCCGGTCCAGAAATCGAACTTCATGGCCTACAACATCCACGCCGTGTGGCAGCAGGAAGTATGGGCGGCCGTGGAGCGCTCCCGCAAGTACATCAACCAGTACATGGACGGGCTGTGCACCGCGGAAAACGTGGAGGGGGCCGATGTGCTGCTGGTTGCGTCGGGAAGCGCCGTGGCGCAATCGCGGGAAGCCATGCGCCTGTGCAAGGAGAAGGGCATCAATGTCGGGCTGATCAAGATCCGGTCGCTCCGGCCGTTCCCGATCCCGGAGCTCCGCAAACTCTGCGCCAAGGCCAAGTTGATCGTGGTTCCCGAATTTAATTACGTCGGCTGGCTGGCCAAGGACGTGGCGGCGGCCATTTATGGGCATTCCAAGGCCAAGATCATCGCTGGCCCGCACGTGTACGGCGGGCAGTCCATGCCGGTCGAGTTGATCCTGGACGAGGTGGAATCCGGCCTGACCGGAAAGAAGTCGACCAACGTGCCGCTGTCGGCCATCATGGGAACCGACGTCGATCCGGCGGCCGTGGCGCACTTCATGCAGAACATCTGAGCGGATCCTCAGGGATTCGACAAGGAAAGAGCCCATCCGGCTGACCGGATGGGCTCTTTTTTTTAGGTCTTCGGGGTTTCATGTGGGTTCGGGCGTGTTCTCCTTCTTCTCGGGTGTGCCAGTGGCCCTCCCTCCCGCGCCTCGCAGCGCGGCCCTTCCGGACGCTTCGGGACGGAGGCCTCGGCTGACGAAGGGCGGCCGGAGCGGCCGGACTGGACTACTTCCGCTCAAGGCCAGAGCCGTTTTGGTCCGCCGTAAGCTTCGCCTTCACTTGGCTGCGGAACTCGTCGCATTAGCAGGCTTCGCCTAGCTGCGCCTCAAACATCCTCGCCACCCGCCTCCGCTAAAGCTTCGGCGGGCCGCTCAGGCTCGGCAACGTCCGGAGCACACACGGCTCTGATGCCTGCTCCAGCAGTCCAGTCCGGCCATCCTAGGAGGTTGGGCAGGGATTCCGCTGCTCGCTGCTCCGGCAATGCCTGCTCT
>JBFFYZ010000053.1:0-8702 GCA_041568895.1 Nitrospiraceae bacterium | reverse complement strand
TCGGCGGTCGGGCCTCGCACGGCCTGCCGCGACGCACACCAGGCGGGCGCAGAGCCCGGCCCGCTCACCGACTCGCGGGCGCGCACAAACCTGGCGTCACTTATTCGTGACGCCGTGCGCCCCGCAAAGTCGCTCGCCCTCGCCCCGGCGACCCCAGATGAAATCAGAAGGTGCCGAAGAAAAGTACTAGGCTACCTTTCCGAAGGCATCAGGTGAAGATAAGCCCTGTAGGGAGGTGTGGTAGGGGACAAGAGCAGGCTTCAATGGTGAAACCGAAGCTGCTCGCCCTTCGTCAACCGATACGATTCATTCTTTCCGCCAGAAGAGTCCGGAAGGATCGTTCTGAGAGGGGCGGGAGCGAGGGCCCCTGCCACACATGTTTTGCAGTGTTTTTAACGGACGACCAGCACGGGGCAGGGGGCGCGGTGGAGGACGGTATGGGCCACGCTGCCCAGGAAAAACCGCGCGATACCCTGGCGACCGCGCGTGCCCATCAGAATAAGATCGGCTTTGGACGAGTCGGCTTCCCGAAGAATGGCGGGCGCCGGCGCGCCCAGCGCCAGCTTGACGCCCGCGCAATACTGGAGGCCGGCGAGACGATCCGCCACCTCCTCCACGAAACGATTGGCCGCGCCCTTGGCTTCCTGGACCATGGTCTGGCTGTCCGAGAGGCCCACCGGCCACAAAGGCTGGCCGGCGGGGAAGACCGTCAGGACCGTAATTTCAACCGGCTCCCGAAAGGGTTGGGCGGTGAGATATCGGGCGGCCGCTTCCGCGTCCTCGGATCCCTGGACGGCGAGGAGGACTCGACGCAAGGTCCGCACAGGACTTTTGACCACCAAGGTGGGGCAAACCGCGTGGGTCAGAATGCGGTGGGAGACGCTTCCTAAGACCAGTTCCCGGATGGGAGCTACCCCGCGCGCCCCCATCACGATCAGGCCGATCCGTTCCTGCTCGGCCACCGTGAGAATGACCTCCACCGGTTTGCCGATTTCCAGCCTGGTCGTCACGGGCCCGATACCGGAAGGAAGGATCGATTTGACGCGATCGAGGAGCCGCTCGCCGTCCTCCCGCATCCCCTTGGCGACGGTCGCGTACAGATCCCTCGCGACCTCCGGCACCATGGTCGGATAGGCGGGTTCCGGCACATCCAGCGCATGCAGGAGGAGGACCTGTTCCGACTGACGCAGGTGGGCCAGCGCCCGCGCGGCCTCGTACGATTGTTCCGACCCGTCTACCGCCACCAGGGTCTGCATGATCTCACTCCCGAGCTCAGGCCGTCGGAATTTCCAGCAGGTACAGCTCTCCCTTCATCTGCGGGTGCAGGTCGCAGCGAAAGGTATAGCTGCCGGGACGTTCGGTCGCAAAGCGTATCACGAGGGTCTGGTTGGGATCCACGTAAAAGCCTTCGACCCCCTTGCCATAGGCCACGACTCCGCCCCCTTCTCCATGTACCAGGAGGCCCCCCAGCACCGTCGAGGTGAAGCCGTGCCGGATGATGTCCTGATTGCGGAGGATGATCACCGTGGACATTCCCCGTTGCAAGGAGGCGGGCTGAGTCAGCAGGAAAGTCGAATCCTTAATGAGAATCTCGACCCGCTGTTCCTGCGCGACCTGGAAGGAATCCGGGGCGCTCGCTGCGGTCGAGGCGACGGCCAAGACCGACAACAGGACAAGGGCCAGAAACTGTGTGCTTGGATTGAGTGAGTGTCGCATGTCGCACGTTCCCTTCTCGGTTGGCATCTTGAGTTGGTGGCCGCAAGCCGTCTGGGGCTCCCGCGGCCCTGTCACGTCACCTGGTGCTTATTCATGCGCCCGCGTCACGCGCCCACGTCACGCGGATGTGCTGATCGTCTTTTGAGTACTGAATGGTCAGCTCGCCCTCATAGGCGTCGTGCAAGGCCTCCCCGATGTGTTGGGGGAGGTGCGTATCAGTCGCGGAGATCTCGATCGTTTCCGCCTGCTCCTCGATCGCCATAATGCGCGAGAGCGGATGTTCGGCCTTCTCCTGTTTCTCGGCATTTCTGGCCACACCCAGGATCTCCTCCCGATGGTCTTTCAGGAACGACCCTTTGAGGGTCAGCCAGCCGGCCGGATATTTGTCCTTGATCCGCTCGCAGGCCGGGCACAGGGTCTCATGGGCTTTGGGCGGCTTGGCTCCCCAGGTCCATCGGCCCTTATGGTACACGGCTCCGCATTGCAAGCAGAGGGTGGGCTCGGGGAGTTTCCCCTTGGTCTTATAGGTATCGTGCCGGGATTCCTGGATGGTGCGATCTCGTCGTGCCCCGGAGGGCCTGGTGGGGGATTTGGACCCTGACATAACGACCTCCTTTAACTCCCAAAGGCGTGGCGCCCTTTTTCCGATTCGGCCTGGGCCTGGTCGAGGTACCGGACCACTTCCTCGTCCTCAACCTGCCTGAAGTCTTCATAATGATTGCCGACGGCGAAGAAGGGCTCAGGCGTGAGCAAGACCACGAGCTCATCAACCTGTTGGCGAATCCGCTCACAGGTCTCCGATGGTGCCAACGGCAACGCAGCCACCAACCGGTGGACGCCAAGATTCCGGAGGGCTTGTGCGGAGGCGAGAAACGTGGCGCCGGTGGCAACCCCATCGTCTACCAGCAGCACGGTGCGGTCGGCGAGGGAGGGGAGGGAACGCCCCTTCCGGTACAGGGTTTGGCGCCTGGCAATTTCCTCACGCTGGATCCGGATCGTCGGCTCGAGGTCTTGTCGTGTCACAGACAGGGCCCGCAAGGCCTCCTCGTTCAGGAACAGCGTGCCGGTCTCGCTCAGCGCTCCGAGCGCAAACTCGGGATTGCCGGGCGCTCCCAGCTTGCGGGTAATGAGCACATCCAGCGGGAGATGCAGTGCCTGGCTGAGGATAAACCCCACGGGCACTCCCCCTCGGGGAAGGGCCAGAATAATTCCTTTCGGGTCGTCCCGGTACGCGTCTAACCGTTCCGCTAACAACCGCCCGGCCTCGTGGCGATTTTTCAAGACTGATTCTTCTTCCACGCGGAACGGGTTGAACTGTTTATAGAAACCTGACAGCATGCATCCCTCCTCTAACCTGCCATGTTCGCCTGCCCTTCTGCGCCTGACGACCGTCTCTGCCAACCTGGGCCCCTTGACGGTCATCCAAGGTGCCGGGTGTTCTGGGTGGCCAACTTTTCCAGGTGCCGATTCCAGGCCTGGGCATCCCCGTATTCGAGGAAATCTTGTTGATGCTGGGGCGCGTGAAACGTCGGGGTTGCCTGGTGCTTGATCGGGCAGAAGTAGGCCTCCGTGACACCCGCGATCCTGGTGGCATACTGCAAGAAGCCGTTCGCGTAGCTGCAGTACGCGCAGGCCAGCTTGAGAACGGGGGACAGATAGGGCAACCGATGGCGATCCATGCGGATGTAGTCCCCGCGGATCACCCGCGGAATGCCCAAAATGGGAAACGCCAGGCGGTGGTAGAGTTCCATGCAGAGATCCATGATGACCAATGGGACGATCATCCCGAACAGAATGGGAGAGGCCAGGATCGTCGTCCATTTTGGCCAGATCATAATCGGAGCCTGGAAGGTTGGACCGAGTGGTTCCTCCGTGTTAGGCATGAATCACCTTATCCTTTTGCCGCCGGAGAGTCCCGAATCCGCTCCCTTCCTGGCGTTGCGCCATCGTTTCCCGGTCCAATGTCCGGTTACAGACCAGGCACTGCCACCCCACCTGTCCGGCAGACAGGTGTTCCGACTCCCAGTCGCGCAACCGCACCAGAACCATCAGACAGCCACAATGATCACACCGGCCTGGACTCTGTTTCCTATGAGCGTGGCTCATCATTCCACTCCTTTCCCCCGTATTGGCGGAGGCCAGAGGGTGTATAGCCCCCTTCCCTCCAACTTCAACAACAAGGTTCCCGCCCGGCTCAGGCGATCCACCTCCAGGAAGATCTGGTTCCAGGGAAGATCTGGACAGCCGAACACCACGTCCTCCATCCGACAGCCGGGCGCCTTGACGACCGCCTTCAGAATCCGCTCGGTGACGTCCATTTCCCTGCTCATGACGTCCTCCAATTCGAGAGGTCTGCTCATGGCGGCCTCCTTTTACCAACAGGTATTGCAGGGGGGGTGCCAGAAGGGATTCTTATCGGGTCGAGAAAAAGAGCCAGAAAATTAGAGGCTTGGAGCAGCTTCCAACAAGTCGTGAAAGGGGTCTCTCTCTCTCGTGGGGTTTTTCAGGTCATGGGAGGGGGATGGTTTGTAGCCAAACGCTACAGACGCCACCAGCAGGCAAGAAATTGTCCAAGGTTTGTAGCTTTCCTCTCGGCAGGCCCGCTGTCCATATCAGAGCGGGTTGGTGTGTGTGGCTGACCCTATCATCGTTCTTTCTTCGGCAAAGGTCGCTCCGATCCAATCTCCCACCCAGTGCGTGATCACAATCACCACTACGGCAATCAGCAGGTGTTCGAACAGGATGCCCCAGGGCCGGACGCCTTGCAGTCTGGCCAGATACAGGTTGAAACCCGCCAACAGACAGAGCCCCCATCCCACGCTGACGGCGATGGCGGTCTCGATCGGCAGCAGCAACATGGGTACCAGGAAGGTCGCCGCAAAGAGAAATTTAGCCAGAAACGTGGCCAGCGTGGACTCCCAGATGGCCCTGGTGCTGTGACGATTCTGCGATTCCTGGGACACGTGGATGCCCAGGGCATCCGAAAACGCGTCTGCAATCGCGATCGTGAGAATCCCGCCGATCACCGCGACCTTCGAATGGGTCCCCGAATGCAGCCCGACGATCAGCCCGAGTGTGGTGATGATGCCGGAGGTCAGCCCGAAGCTCAGTCCGGTTTGGAATGACGCTTTCATGGAACTTTCCTCCCCGGACCGTGGACCTCGGCGATGGTCGCTATCGGAATGCCCAGTTGCGGCTCCGCCATCACCTACCTGCCTGGCTGCCCGGGCTTGGACCCGGGAGATGATCCGATGGACGATCGGGCTCCACGGGCGGCATTCAGGTACGCCACGCAGCCGTTCAGGGAGGACAGCTTGGGATAATCGGATTCCGGAATGTCCACCTTGAGTTCTTCGTGCAGGGCGATGACGAAGTTCAGAAAGTCCATGGAATCGATGTCGAGCTGGTCCCGAAAACTGACGTCGGGCTTCAGGGTGCCCAGATCGGCTTCCGGGGCGATCCCGCCCAGGATTCGGAGCACGGTGCCTTTCAGATCGTCGGCGGCGGGTTCCGGTGTCATAGTTGGCCTGGCTCCTGCAGCAGGCGCTCCACCGCCCCGAGGAACAGTCCGCCCCGATGGCCGTCCGAGACCCGGTGGTCGGCGGAGAGCGTCGCGGTGATGACCGGCCTGGGCATGAGTTTTCCCTCCACCACCCAGGGCCGTTCCACGACCTTGCCGAAGCCGACCAGGGCGACCTGGGGTGGATAGATGACGCCAAAGACGGTTTCGATTCCCTGCTCGCCGAGGCTCGTGACCGTAATGGTGGGATCGGCCAACTCCGAGCCCCGCAAAGAGCCGGCCCGCGCCCGCTTGACCAGGTCCCGGAACATCCGCATGAGCTCCTCCAGGCTGTGGTCGTCGGTATTGTGGAGGGCCGGAGCCACCAGGCCGCCCTGCCGAAGGGAGATCGCCACGCCGACATGAATATCCTTGCTGGGGACGGCCTGGCCCTCCGCCCAGCGGGCATTCAATTCGGGCACTTCCCGGAGGGCCAGGGCCACAGCCTTGATCAACAGCACGCCGTAGAGCAGGCGGTCCGAGACCGGCCTTTTGGCGTTTGTCTCCTGCATCCAGGTCAGCGCGGGGGACATGTCAATGGTGGTGCTCAGATAGTAATGCGGGACTTCGCGTTTGGAGCGGGCCATGGCGGCCGCGATGGCCTGCCGCATCCGGACCTGTCTATCCCCTGCCTCCGCGGCGGAGGCACCGGGCGATGGGCCTTGGGCTATAGGTTCCACGGCCGGCTTCCCTATGACCTCTCGGACCTCTCGCGCCTCTCGCCCCTGGCCCTTAGCCTTGGCTGTAGCCGCCTGTTCGATGTCTCGACGGGTGACGGCCCCCTCGGGTCCGGTTCCCCGCACCGTCGCTGGATCCACGCCGAGTTCCGCCGCCAACTGTCTGGCGGAAGGGGAGATGCGCAACCGGCCGGCTTCGGGGGTCGCCTGGACCGGAGCCGCTTGGGCTGCAGGCGTGGGACCCCGCCGCTTCGAGGGCCCTGCAGCGGGGGAAGGCGACGGTGTCTCAGGTTTGGGCGGAGCGCCAGCCGGCCGGCTCTCTTCCCGAATGAGGGCCAGCGGGGTTCCCACCGGGACTTTGGTGCCGGTCTGGACGAGGACTTTCTCGAAGACGCCGGTGGTGAACGCTTCGATTTCAATTACCGCTTTGTCGGTGTCCACCTCCGCAATGACGTCGCCCTTTGTGACCGGATCGCCGGGCTTCTTGTGCCAGGCTACCAGCGTGCCGGCGCTCATGTCCGCGCCCAGGGAGGGCATCAGGAATTCAGCCATGGTTCCTAGATAATTTGCTCATTGGGCCATCGGATCATTGCCCCGTTGCCAGGGCCAATGAATCAATGATCAAATGGAAAAATGGTTAACTTCCTCCAACCAGTTTCTGTGCGGCCTGGACGATGCCCTCGACGCTGGGAAGCGCCGCGTCCTCCAGATGTTTAGGATAGGGCATCGGGACTTCCGCGCTGCACAGCCTGGCGACCGGCACGTCCAGGGAATAAAATCCCCCTTCCATGATCTGTGCGCTGATTTCCGCGGCGAAGCTCCCGGTGCGCCACCCCTCGTCGACGATGAGCGCGCGATGGGTTTTGGCGACGGAGGTCAAAATGGTCGGCCGGTCCAGCGGCCGAAGCACCCGGAGATCAATGACCTCGGTTTCGATTCCTTCCGTGGCGAGACGATCGGCCGCTTCCAGCGCTTTCCAGAGGGATCCGCCGAAAGTGATCAGACTCAGATCTTTTCCGGTCCGGCGCACGACCGCCTGGCTGATATCCACGGGGCCCGCGTTCTCGTCCAGCTCGCCTTCCATCGGGTAGAGGAACGCGTGCTCGAAGATGAACACCGGATCCGGAGTGGTCAGCGCGGTAAGCAGCATGCCTTTCGCGTCGGTCACCGTTGCGGGCGTGAGGACGGTGATTCCGGGAACGTGGGCGTACCAGCCTTCCAGACTGTGCGAGTGCTGGGCGGCGATCTGGCGTCCCGCTCCGGTGGCCATGCGCACGACCAGGGGAATGCTGAACTGGCCGCCCGACATGTGCCGGAACGTCGCGGCGTTGTTGACAATCTGGTCCAGGGCCAGGAGGCTGAAGTTGACGGTCATGACTTCGACGATCGGCCGCATCCCGCCCAGAGCCGCCCCGATGCCGGCGCCCACGAACGTGGATTCCGACAGCGGCGTGTCCCGAATCCGGTCGGGGCCGAATTCCTCCAGAAGCCCGCGGCTGCATGCGTAGGCTCCGCCGTACCGGCCCACATCCTCCCCCATGAGGAAGACCCGGGGGTCCCTCAATAGCGCCTCCCGTAACCCTTCTCTCACTGCCTCTCGGTACGTTGTCTTTACCATCGCGGGTTCCTCGCTCACATGCCTTGAGCCATCGGCTTTAGGACTGAGGTTTCTTTAAGGGAAAGCTCCGGCTCAGTCCTCAGCACTTAGTCCTGCCCCGGTCAGGGACCGGCGTATACACGTCCTTCAGCAGATCCTCCACCGGTTCCCAGGGTCCGGCTTCGGCAAAGGCGACCGCCTTCTCAACTTCAGCCGCCACGTCCGCCTCAATCTTGGCCACATCTTCGTCGGTGAGGCATTTCCATTCCCGGAGCCGTCCGATAAAGGTGGGAATCGGGTCATGCTCTTTCCATTGCTCGATCTCTTCCTTATTCCGATAGAGATCCGGGTCGTACATGGAGTGGGCCCGAAACCGGTAGGTTCGGAATTCCAAAAACTGTGGTCCCTGGCCCTTCCGGACGGCCTCCGCCGCCTTCATCGTGGCGTCCCGCACGGCCAGCACGTCCATGCCGTCCACCGTTTGCCCGGCGATTCCGTAGCCCGCGGCTTTCATCGCGATATCGGTTTGGGCCTGGTGCCGGGCCAAGGCGGTCCCCATGGCGTAGAGATTGTTCTCGCAGAGAAACAGGACGGGAACCTTCCACAGCGCGGCCAGGTTGAGGGATTCGTGGAATTCTCCCTCCGCAACGGCGCCATCGCCGAAAAAACAGGCGGTCACGCGAGACTTGCTCTGAAGCTTGTCGGCCAATCCCAGGCCGACCGCAATCGGAAAACCGGCTCCGACGATGGCGAGCCCCCCATAGAACCGTCGGGAGGCATCGAAGAAGTGCATGGACCCGCCCCTCCCCCGGCTACACCCGGTGGCCTTGCCGTACAGCTCAGCCATCAGGGACCCCATCGGCGTTCCGCGGACGAGGGCGTGGCCGTGCTCCCGGTAGGTGCCCACGATAGCGTCCTCCGGGGTGAGGGCCTGCAGGGCGCCCACCGCCACCGCTTCTTCTCCGATATAGAGGTGCAGGAACCCGCGAATCTTCATCTGGCTGTACAGTTCTACCGATTTTTCTTCGAATCGTCGGATCCGCAGCATCTGGTGCAGAAGCTTGAGGGCCTGGTCGCGCTTGATTTCGTAAGTCATAGCTTTCCTCGTGAAACGTGACACCTAAGACGTAAGACGCGAGAGGTGGACTCCAAG
>JBFFYZ010000052.1:0-8830 GCA_041568895.1 Nitrospiraceae bacterium | reverse complement strand
GCTGTTCTGGGTGGAAAGATCGCGGGTGCCAATCCGTTTTTTCGCCGGCCTACCACTATATTTTGGGGTGACCTTCGATTGGGCCTGTCTGTTAGAGGCTGAGGCGAGTATAATAAACCCGTGATTCGCGCACGGCCTAAAGGGACGAAAACGACCAAGACGACATCGAGGAGCGAGGAGGGCGCAATGAAAGAACTGCCAACCCGCGTTTCGACGGGGATTACCGGCCTGGATGAAGTGCTGCTGGGAGGGGTGCTCCCTCGACGCGCGTATTTGGTCCGGGGCGGCCCGGGCCATGGCAAGACCACCCTCGGCATGCATTTTCTGACGACCGGGGCGACCGAAGGCGAACAAGTGCTGTTTATCAGTCTTGGGGAGACCGAAGGACAACTTCGAGATAACGCGCACGCCTCCGGCTTCGACATCAAAGGCATCCAATTCCTGGACTTGAGTCCCACCATGGAATTTTTCGCCAAGGCGGAGAGTTACGACATCTTCTCCCCGGCCGAGGTGGAACGTGAGCCCACGACCCAGAAAATCGTGGAGAGTGTGGAGAAAATCAAACCCACCCGGATCTTCGTGGACTCCATGACCCAATTCCGATACCTGGCCACCGATACGTTCCAGTATCGCAAGCAGATGCTCTCCTTTGTCCGCTTCCTGGTGGACAAGGGGGCGACGGTGCTGTTCGCCTCGGAGAGCAGCCCCGAGGTGCCGGACGATGACCTCAAGTTCCTGAGCGACGGGGTGATCGAGTTGGAATCGAGTCCCGAAGGCCGCACCATCACCGTCACGAAATTCCGGGGTTCGGGGTATCGGCCCGGCAACCACTCTCTCCGCCTGGGCAGTCGCGGCATGGAGGTCTTTCCTCGGCTGGAGCCGGGCAGGCAGCGGCAGGACTTCGTGTCGGAGCCCATGTCGTCAGGCGTCCCCGAGCTGGACGAGTTGCTTCGTGGCGGTCTGGAGCGCGGAACCATCACGATCATCACCGGGCCCAGCGGGGCCGGCAAGACGACCTTGGGCCTGCAATTCATCAAGGAGGCCGCGGGGCGCGGGGAACATTCCGTCGTCTACACGTTTGAAGAAGGCGCCCAGACCCTGATGAACCGCTGCGAGGGAATCAACATCCCCGTCCGGGCCATGTCGGAGAACGGCAGCCTGTCCATAATCCAGATCGAACCCCTTCGATACACGCCGGACGAATTCGCTCGATTGGTGCGCCGGGAGGTCGAGGTCCGGAAGGCCCGCATCGTGATGCTCGACAGCGTCGGCGGGTTCGGCCTGTCCATGCAGGGCCGAGACCTTACGACGACCCTGCACGCCCTCTGCATGTACCTGAAGAGTGTGGGGGTGACCGTCCTGCTCATTAACGAGATCGAAACCATTACGGGCGACTTCCGGGTGACCGACGACAAGATCTCCTACCTGGCCGACAACATCGTGTTTCTCCGGTACCTCGAGATCGGCGGGGAGATGCACAAGGCCATCGGGGTGTTGAAGAAACGAGCGGGCGATTTTGAGAAGTCCCTGCGGCGGATCGACATTACCCGCTACGGGATCAAAGTAGGAAGGCCCCTCAAAGGATTGCGCGGTATCCTCACTGGCATGCCGGAATATACGGATCCAGATAAGCTCGAGGGCTGAGCGATGGCCGACGCCGCCACCCCTCCCCCGACCATCCTGGCGGTGGACCATGGGCACCGGAACCTCGAGTTGGTGGCCGAGTTCCTGAGCCGACAGGGCTTCCAAACGGTGGGAGCCTCAACGCTGGCCGAGCTTGATCAGGTTCTGGACCAGCATCCCGCGCTGGCATTGGCCCTGGTGGATGTGGCCGGTTTTGATCGCCAGATCTGGCAGCGCTGCGATCGCCTGCGATCTGCGAAGATTCCCTTCCTGGTCATTTCTCCCGGACTGATCACCGGTCTGCAACAAGAGAGCCTGGCCCATGGGGCCAAAGGCCTCGTGACGAAACCGCTCGTGGTCAAGGAGTTGCTGGGGTTGATCCGGACGATGATCGAGGCTTAAACGAAGCGCCCGCCATGGACCGGATCCTGCTGTTTTTTCAGAACCCGGGCAACCGACGCCTCCTCGCCGACTGGCTGTCCAAGTCCTACCAGGTCATCCAAGCCGAAAGCCCCCTTCAGCTGACCGAAGCCTTCGACCTGTGCATCGTGGATACCCTCGCCCTCAGCCGCTATCTAAACCGGATTCAACGCCGGAAACAGGACGAGCAGCCCACGTTCCTGCCGGTGCTATTGCTCACGGGGAGGCAAGATCTGGGCATGTCCGTGCAAAATCTCTGGCAGAGCGTGGACGAGTTGCTCATCAGCCCCGTCGAAAAGTTGGAGCTGCAAGCACGGGTGGAAATCCTGCTTCGAGCCCGCCGGCTCAGCCGGCAGAACGTATTGCTGCGCCGGCAGGTGGAGGCGGATCTGGCTCGTGCGGGCAAGGTCCAAAGCGCCCTGCTCCCCGGCACCTCGCTGTCACTTCCGGGCTTCGAATTGGCGGCGCGCTGCATCCCGACGAAGGAGGTCGGCGGAGACTTTTATGACTGGCAGGAGCCGGTATCGGGGGTGCTGACCCTGACCCTGGCGGACGTCATGGGCAAGGGGATGGCTGCCGCACTCCTCATGGCCACCGTGCGGGCCTCCCTGCGGGCACTGGCACTGCTCAATCCCCCCGCGACCGCGCTGCAACTGGCCCAGGCGGCTCTCGCCGCCGATTTTGAACGGTCCGGCAGTTTTGTGACCCTCTTTCAGGCTCAGCTGAATGTCGAGACGCGGAAGATGACCTATGCCGATGCGGGCCACGGGCATGTCTTTCTTCGTCGCGCGGACGGGACTTTGGAGGAACTCTCTTGCCGGGGGTTGCCCCTCGGGGTGCTTGTCGAGGAGCGCTATGAGGACGGCTGCGTGACGTTCGGGGAGGGAGACGTGATGGTCCTCCACAGCGACGGGCTGGTTGAAACCCATCGGGATCGGGTCGTGACCAACGAGGACATTGCGGCCCAATTGGAGGGGTCGCAAAGCGCCCAGGACATGGTCGATCGCTTGGTCGCCATGCCGAAGCTCGAGGGGCCGCCCCCCGACGATCTGACCGTGGTGGTCTTGCGTTGTGTGGGGAAGCCCTGACTTGCCGGGCTCGCTCAGGCCTTCGCGACGCGCTGAAGGGCCTGGGCCTTGTCAGAGGCGATTTCAAAGGCACGGTCCAGGCGGGTGAGCTCAAAGACCCGCTTGACCGGGGGCTGCAATCCGGCCAGCCAGAGGGTTCCGTTCGAGCTCCGGGCGCGCTTGAACAGCCGCACCAAGCTGGACAGGCCGGCGCTGTCCACGAAGGTGACGTCCTTGAGGTCAACCACAAAGCGGCGCGCGCCGCCGTCCAGCAGCTGATCGAAGGCCTGGGTCAGTTGGGGACTGCTGGGGCCATCCAGCTCCCCCGTGATGGTCAGCACCTTGACGCCCTGTTCTTCCGTCGTGTTGATTTTCATGAAGAAGCCTGCTCGGGTTTGGATGAGCCCTGGCCTTCTACCATCCCCTTGCTATCAGGTCAAGCCCCAAGACCTCCGAGATGGGAACCCGGGTCCTGATGGTCCTTTTTATTGACGGGACCAGAGAGGGCGATTATGCTACCCTCTCTTTTGCAGGGTCTCCTCAAGGTGAGCTGGAAAATGGCACAGGATGCGGCATCCTTCACGGTCCCCGGCCTGGTCGAAAATGTGGCCCAACTGCGGCGTTGGCTGGAGAGCCAATTGTCGGATTGGGGCGTCTCGAAACAGGCCATTGCCGACCTGGCGATAGCGGTCACGGAGATCTGCTCCAACGTCGCTCGCCACGGCTACGACCCTGCGGCGCCGGGGGACATCACGCTGGGCATCACCAAGGAAGGCTCGGCGGTCACGGTGACGATCGAGGATACCGCGGAGTGCTCGATGCCGAAACAATTGCCCTCCCTGCCGGATGAGCCGATGGCGGAAGGGGGCTACGGGCAATTTTTAGTCCAGGCGTTAGTCGACGAAGTCTCCCACCGGCGACTCAAACCGCACGGCAACCGGTTCCGGCTCGTCAAATATGATCAGCCCGCCGCCTGAGAGGCGGCCTCCCCTCCGGCTTCACCCGAGTCAGTCGGTTTTTTGGATTAATTGGACGATCCCTTCCAACGGCACCCGGACCCAGTCTGGCCGGCTGTTCAATTCATACCCCAGCTCGTAGATCGCTTTCTCCAACAGGTAGCCGTCGAGGAGGATCTGCAACCCCTCCCTGGCCTTGGGAATGAATCCCGCCTCCCCCGTGGTCTGCAGGTAGGCCTTGAGATAGGTGCCGCTGACCCAGGTGTTCCAGAACCGCGCCCAGGGTTCGAGCATGGCGAAGTCCTCCGGGCGGACGCCGGCCACATGTCCCAAGAGGGAGGCGTAGGCCGCGTAGTGGAACGAGCGCAGCATCCCGGCCACGTCCCGGATCGGTGAGCCTTTGAGGCGGCGAACACTCAAGGGGCGCGCAGGCTCGCCCTCGAAATCAATGATGATGAAATCCTTGCCGGTGTAGAGGACCTGGCCGAGGTGATAATCCCCGTGACACCGGATCCGCATGGCGGTGATGCGCCGGTCGCGGATCGCGTGAAACCGTTTGCGGATCTTGGATTCCAGATCCAGCACGAGCCGGGCCTTGTCCTGTTGGGCTTCCGGAACATACTTGAGTCGCTGCCGGAGCAGGATGAAGCTGCGGTTCACCCCTCCCATCATGCTTTGATAGAGGCCCCGCCGGTAAAAGTCCGTGAAGGGTTCGGGCGCGAAGTTGGGGTCCCGATCGTCTTGCGCCAACGCCACATGCAACTCCCCGGTGCGCTGGCCCAGGAGGCGGGCCTCTTCCAGGTACAGACCGATGAGTTCCTGCGCCAACGGCGGCACCGGCTGCTCGATGAGGTCCAACAGGTGGGCTTGGGGAAGGTGGTCCTCCTTCAGTTCGGTCGGCCGCGCCAAGACATCCTCGTAATAGCGGCTCATGGTGTCGAGGGTGTACCGCCAGGCATCGCCTTCGTTGGGCAAAAAGCTCTGCATGATCGCGACCGTCACGGGGTCGCCCTTGTCGCGGCGGTATTCCAGGGAGCTGGCCACGGGGGCGATGTTGGAAAATTTGGCTTCGGTCAGAAACCGCCCGATCTCCAAATCCGGGTTGATGCCTGCCTCCAGACGACGGTAGAGCTTCAGAATAAACAGATCCCCGAAGACCACCGACGTGTTGCTCTGCTCGCCCTTCATCAAGGCCGGCTCCAGAAAGTCTTCGGCTGACTTCAACAACGGACGAAAGGCATTCATCGGGGAGGCCCAGAGCTCCCCGAATGGGCCGCTGGCTTTACGGCCCTTGGAGACCACGCCGAGCAAGGCCTTTAGAAAGGCTTTGTCCCAGACCGCGTCGCAAAGAATCCCTTCTTGGTCCTTGTCCTTGATCCGGAGCCGCGCAATCGCGGCGGGCCCCTCCTGCAATTGGGCGGCAAGCTCCCCTTGTGCAAACCCCAAGGGCAAGAGGTAGGTTTCCGCCTCGCCCTCCGTGTACTCGACCTGGACGAGGACCAGATAGGCCAGGGGACTTTTGGTGGGAATGGGAAGCACGTTCAAAATCTTCGTGGTTTGGATGGTCCTGGCCTTGCCGGCAAACCAGCGGCGGTCTTTCATGTAGGCCGGCAGCAGGGCCTCCAAGGGTTCCCGGTGTTCCTCCTGGAGGATTTGGGCCCAGGTTTTCTCCACCGTCAGGGTGCGCAGCCGTCGCTCCGCCGTCGCAGCCACCGTTTCGGCGGTGCGGGGTTCCAACGCGAACCAATAAAAACTTTGCGGCCCCAGCGTCAGGGGATAGGCCCTGTCTTCAATGGGGAAAAATTTCGTCTGGCCGAAAAGATCCAGCGGAACGAGCCCCTTAAAGGCGGAGAGATCCAGCTCCACGCATTGCGCAAAGCGGGATAGGTTCGCCACGATCAACAGGCACTCGTTTTCGTATTTGCGCACAAACGCCAATACCTTACGATTCGTCGGGTGGAGAAACTCGATGGTGCCCCGGCCGAACACCTTGTACCGTTTCCGCAGGGAGATCATGCGCTTCATCCACCAGAGCAAGGACTGCGGGTTGTTTTGTTGCAGTTCGACGTTCACGGCTTCGTAGTGGTATTCGGGGTCGATGATGATGGGCAAATACAGCTTTTGGGGATTGGCCCGCGAGAAGCCCGCGTTCCTGTCGGCATTCCACTGCATCGGAGTGCGGACGCCGTTGCGGTCGCCCAAGTAAAAATTGTCCCCCATGCCGATCTCTTCTCCGTAGTAGAGGACCGGGGTCCCGGGCAGGGCGAACAGCAGGCTGTTCATGAGTTCCATCTTTTTCCGATCGTTTCCCAGGAGCGGTGCCAACCGGCGACGAATACCCAAGTTGATACGCGCCTGGCGGTCGTGGGCGAACACCCGATACATGTAGTCGCGCTCCTCGTCGGTGACCATCTCCAGGGTCAGCTCGTCGTGGTTTCGGAGGAAGAGCGCCCATTGGCAGTTGTCGGGAATGCTCGGCGTCTGCTGGAGGATGTCGATGATCGGAAACCGGTCTTCCATCCGGATGGCCATGAACAGGCGCGGCATCAGGGGAAAGTGGAAATTCATATGGCACTCGTCGCCGTCCCCGAAATAAGCTGCCGCGTCTTCAGGCCACTGGTTGGCCTCGGCCAGGAACATGCGGTTCTTGAACTTCCGGTCCACATGTTTCCGGAGCTCTTTGAGGACCGCGTGCGTTTCGGGGAGGTTTTCGCAACTCGTCCCTTCACGCTCGTGGAGATAGGGGACCGCATCCAGCCGGACCCCGTCGACTCCAAGGCCCAGCCAGAAATCCAGAACCTGGATTACGGCCTTCCGGACGTAAGGGCTGTCGTAATTGAGGTCCGGTTGGTGGGAGTAAAAGCGGTGCCAGAAATATGCCTTGGCGACGGGATCCCAGGTCCAGTTGGAGGTCTCGAAGTCCTTGAAGATGATGCGCGTGTCCTTGTACTTCTCCGGGGTCTTGCTCCACACGTAGAAATCGCGCCATTTGCTTCCCGGTGGAGCCTCCCGCGCACGTTGGAACCACGGGTGCTGATCGGAAGTATGGTTGACCACGAGCTCGGTGATCACCCGGATCCCTCGCCGATGGGCTTCCCGGACAAAGACCTGGACGTCCTTGGCCGTACCATAGGCCGGATGCACGTCCGTAAAATCGGCGATGTCATAGCCATCATCCTTCAGCGGCGAAGGGCAGAAGGGCAGCAACCAGACGGCCGTGACTCCGAGGTCCTGGAGATAGTCCAGCTTCTCGGTGAGGCCCCGAAAGTCCCCGACGCCGTCCGCGTTCTGGTCGTGGAAGGCCCGCACGTGGAGTTCATAGATGGTCGCGTCTTTATACCAGAGGGGGTCGTTCCCCAACTGGTCAACGGTCCGACTTCCTTTAGGCATGGGGCCTCCTGACTGATCGCGTCACGGAATGTGCCGTACCCACTCGACTTGGGTCCCGGAGGGAACACAATACGTGGAAAAAAAATAACAGGCGGGAAAGACCCGAACCGGGATGGCCCACCTCGTGTTCGCCCGAGCGCGGACGGTGGTGCTGAAGGGTAAAGGAGACCACAACCGGAGTTGCCCCGTCAAGGCGGGAAGGGGCCGGATCGGAAATTTTCAGGGAAGAGGAACGCGAGAGGACGGGTCAACCGGCCGAGGGAGCCATATCCTGTCGGGTCAAATCCAGATGCTCGGCACGGTTCATCACGTGGCCCATGAGGGCGGACCATACCTGGTCATCCGAGGGGAGATCGCGGCCGACGACCACGATGAAGGGCAGTTCGTCTTTCCACAGCAGGGCACCGTCGGACCCGAGCATGTGAATATAGAGTCGCTTGTGGTGACGGAGCCGATGACGGGACTTGGGATCCTCGTTGGGTTCGTCCACCACCCGCCCAAACAAGACACAGTCCACGCCGTACTGCTCACCGATGCTTCTGGCCACACGAGCCTCGTCCTGCTCGTTGAGCGCGGGCATGATCGGCCGGTCCTGGCGGGACAGGGAACGGAGTTGTGCCGGGCTGAGCATCAGGAGCTGTTCAGAGCGGTTGGTCGAGGGAGAGTCTGGGGCAAGCAGGGAACCCTGGCCCAGGAAGGGGGACACCGCGATGCGATTCATTGATTGGAAGGTGCCCCGATCTTCGGGCAACGCGACCCAGGAGTTCTCGAAGGGGTGCATCTCCACCTCGCCGGAACCCAACATCGCCTGGTCGGTGCCCACCAACGCCACCCAGGCAACCCCAAGCATGCAACCCTGGAGAGGCCCCAAGAAAATCAGGAGCACGAGAGGCCACCACAAGCGCGAGAGGGTCCCGGGCGCCGGAGGCTTGAAGGCGGTGACGTGATGTTCGTTGATCGACATGGCGCTGGTTCCTTACTTCCTTTGGTTAAAAAGGGAGCAATTCACAGGCCAATAGGACGAGAAAATAAAAGGAAGGAGGAGAGAGTATATAGGGGGTAAATAAACGAGTACCCACTACATATAGTACCTTTTAAAATAAAGCAAGGAAAAGTTAAAGATTCGTAGGACAAGAGGGGGTGCAAAGCTGACCATTTTGCACGGCGCCATCGTGACGGGAGTCTGGTGGATGGACGAATCGGGGAGGGATCGGTTAGGGGGTCGTAAGGGTCAGGATCCAGGGGGTGGCCGGTCCTCCCGCTTCCTGTCTGGTCCCGATCAAGGCGTCTCCCAACGGGCTCTGATAGCGAACCAAATTCACTTCGCCGTTTGAGAAACTTCCTTCCCGGTATCGGTAATCGCCACGGTAGCGG
>JBFFYZ010000051.1:0-8854 GCA_041568895.1 Nitrospiraceae bacterium | reverse complement strand
GATGATGAAGGCCTTGGCGGTCAGGACCTTGCCGTCCACCTCGACTTCGTGCGGCGATCGAAAACGAGCCGGCGCTTGGTAGAGGGTGAACCGCGGGTCATTCAGGGCCTGGATACGGTCGTCCGCGAATTCTTTGACGAGTCGCGCCTTGCGCTCGATGAT
Source organism: Nitrospiraceae bacterium (assembly GCA_041568895.1). Taxonomy (GTDB): domain Bacteria; phylum Nitrospirota; class Nitrospiria; order Nitrospirales; family Nitrospiraceae; genus JBFFYZ01. Next base: position 8,692 of record JBFFYZ010000051.1, on the reverse strand, counting down.
GGCCGCCAGATCGGCCTTGACGGACACCGACGCGAGCCCGAACTCTTCGGCCCGGCGCATCAGGGCCATCACCTCGGCTGAGCGCAGGATGGTCTTGGTGGGCATGCAGCCACGGAGGATGCAGAGTCCGCCCAATGGCCCCTGATCGATGATGGCGGCATCGGCCCCCATGGCAGCGGCGGTTCGCGCAGCGGCATACCCGGCCGATCCGCCTCCGATAATCACCACGTCGTGCCCGCTCATCGAGATCGTCTCCCTTTTTCTGAAGACCGTCCTTCAACCGCGCCAGGGCTAAGCGGTGGACCGATGCATCATCGCACGAGCGGTTCCCTCTGACAACCCTGTGACTCGGGTGCAATGCCACTGACGTGGGATGAGAGGAGAACCGAATGGGGATCGGAGGAAAAAAAGGTGTCGGTTACAGGAGGAAACGAAGGCCGAGGTGGTAGAGGCCGGGGCTTTCCTTCTTCACGCGTGTCACTACGGACGGAATGGGAATGGTCACGGGGTGGTCGGCGAGAGGCACCCAGGTCATCAGAATGGACCCGATTTCGACCGTGGGTCCTTCGGTGCGAATGGCCATCCCGCCGTTACTGATATCCGTAATCTGGCCGCGCGGGACCGCTTCGGTGAGCGGGGTCTCCCCGGACACGGACATGGGCCGATAGCGCACCGGCCGCGTGTAAGGAAACCGCACGAACTGTCTGTTGTCGTCGTCAGGCCAGCCCATGTGTTTATACTACCTTAAATCCATTTACGGTGTAAATAAACCGACGCGGCAGCGGCTCCGGTCCTTGGTGCTGGGTATAAGGCTTTAGGCATGAAGTGGCAAGGCCTTTCCCTAATAATTTTTATCTCTAAACGGTCCATCGAGCCCGGTGGGGAGGTCTTGGGTCCCTCTCCCCTCATTTTGGGGGGAAGGCGTGCGGATTGCGGCTGGTGAATCGGCTCTCGCCTGTTTATAATCTCCTCCTATCGTTCCTCCGTGTTTTCTCGCACGAGAGGCTGGCGGACCACTTCAAGGGGGAAACGAAGGAGGTCCATGCATCGGTTAAAGGGCAAGGTGGCCATTGTCACCGGCAGCAGCAGCGGCATCGGGAAAGCCATCGCGCTGACCTTCGCGGCCGAAGGCGCCCGGGTGGTGGTCGCGGCCCGACGGCTGGCCCTCTGCGAGCAGGTGGTGGCTCAAATCACGGAGCACGGGGGCGAGGCGCTGGCCATCCGGACGGACGTGATGGAGGAGTTACAGGTCGAGCACCTGATCGCGGAAACCGTCCGGCAACTGGGGCGGCTTGACATCCTCGTCAACAATGCGGGAATCGGCGGCGGGGGCCCTCTTGCCGACGCCACGACCGACACCTTCGATCGCGTCATCGGCACCAACCTGCGCGGGACCTTTTTCTGCTGTCGGGCCGGATTCCGGCAGATGAAACGGGCCGGCGGGGGCACCATCATCAATATGTCCAGCGTGGCGGGCGTGCAGGCCTGGGCCGGCACGGGTCTCTACAGCGCATCGAAATTCGGAATCATGGGACTCACCCGGGCCCTGGCCGATGAAGGGCGGGCGCACAAGATCAAGGTGTGTGCGATTTGCCCGGCCGGCGTGGCGGACGAACTCGTGGATGCCCCGCCCAAGACCATCGAGGCCAGCCAGCTCATCAGTCCCTTTGATGTTGCGGAAACCGTCGTGTTTCTGGCGACCATGGGCCCCCATGCCATTGTGCAACAGGTGATCGTGGACCGTCTGGGCGCCGAATGGTAGCCCTGGCGGGCAGCAACCCGACCGAGGTCCGCCCCGGTGCGGTTCTGAGGATGCCATGACTTTTTCGAAATACCTCCTGATTGGCGGGGGCCTGGCCTGCGGGCAAGCCGCCAAGCAACTGCGGACCCAGGATCCCCAGGGCGGCATCACCCTCGTCAGCGAGGAACCCCATCTGCCCTATGACCGTCCCCCTCTGTCCAAGGAGTTCCTCCGCGGCCAGAAGCCGCGCACCCAGCTGTTCTTCGACCCCGAGCCGGCTTTTCGGGACCGGAACATCTCGTTGATCCTGGGCATCGCGGCCAAGCAACTCGAGGCCAAAACCAAGACGGTCACCCTGGCGGACGGGAGAACGGTGAAGTTCGAGAAGGCGCTCCTCGCCACGGGAGGCCGCCCGGTTCGCCTGACCCTCCCAGGCGGCGACCTGCCCGGAGTGCATTACCTCCGGACCATCGAGAACGCAGAAGCGATCGCCGAGGAAGCGGGTCAAGGAAAACGGGCCGTCATCATCGGCGCGGGGTTCATCGGCTTGGAGGTCGCCGCCTCGCTCACACAGCTGGGGGCTCAAGTCACCGTCCTCGAGGCGCAGCCGCGGATCTGGCCGCGCTTTGCCGATCCGGCCCTGGCCGAATATTTCCAGCGCTACTGCAGCGGGAAAGGCATCACGTTCCTGACCGGCGAGACCGCCACGGAGTTCCGTGGGACGGGACGGATCACGTCGGTCACGACCAAGTCGGGTAAAACCCTGCCCTGCGATCTGGTCTGCATCGGAATCGGGATTACCCCCAACGTCGAGTTGGGCCATGAGGCGGGTCTGGCGGTGGAAAACGGCATCGTGGTCAATGAGTACCTCCAGACTTCCCATCCGGATATTTACGCCGCCGGGGACGTGGCCAATTATCTGGACCCCCTGTTCGGCAAGCGCCGGCGGGTGGAACATTGGGGGCACGCGGAATACACCGGTCAGATGGCCGCCGACAACATGACCGGGAGCCATACCGCCTACGATTTGCTCACCTACGTGTGGTCGGATCTCTTCGATCTTCACCTGGAGTTCGCCGGGGATGAGACCGAGCACGACCGGATCCTCCTCCGCGGCCGTATGGAGGACAACAAGTTTTTCGTGCTGTATCTCAAGAATCAGGTGCTGCACGCCTATGTGGCCGTCAACACCGGGGCAAAAGAGTTTCCCGCGCTGCAGCGCCTCATTCGGCAGAAAAAAAACCTGAACGGAAAGGACTCGCAACTGCAGGACCCCGCCGTGGCAGTCAAATCCCTCGCATGAGGGACCAGGGCGGCGTTTAAATCCACATCCCAACCGATACGATCTTCAACCCCTACCGGAAAAGGACAAGAAGATGCCTGAACCGACCGGCCTGGCGGCCCCCGCCGGCGAGATCATCCTGGGGCTGTTCCGGTTCACCATGCATGACGAGCGGATTGATTTTCAGAGCGACAGTTACGTCCTGGTTCAGCAAGGGCGGGCAGTCCTGATCGATCCCCTGCCGATGGCTGAGCAGGAACTTGCCCGCTTCGGCCCCGTGGAAGCCATCTGCCTGACGGCTTCCTGTCATGAACGCTCCGCCTGGCGCTACCGCCGTGCGCTCAAGGTGCCGGTCTATGCGCCGGAAGGCGGGGTGGACTTCGAAGAGCCGCCGGACCGTTGGTATCGGGACGGCGACAAGCTGCCGGGGGGGCTCGTGGCGGTCCATGCGCCGGGCCCCACGGAAGCCTACTATGCGTTTTTCATCCCCCGAGAGGGTGGGGTTCTGTTCTTCGGGGACCTACTCACCAACGCCGGCGGGGCAGGCCTCGCCTTCGTGCCGGACGAGTACCAGGACGAGCCGGCGCGCACCCGCGAGACGGTCCGTCGCCTCCTGGGGATGAACTTCACCATGTTCTGCTCCCACCATGGAGAGCCGATACTGACCGGAGCCAAGGACGCCATCTCCCGATTTCTGGGCCAGGAGGCCAAAGGATAGGCCAGGGCAGGTTCCCGGCTGCCCCATGAGTGGGTGCAGATCCGAGAGGATCCGAGGTATAATTCTTCCTTCTCTCAGTGGCCCTGAGTTTCATCGGTAAGGAGCCGTGCATGTCCGCAAAGACCATGTTTGACAAGATTTGGGAGGCGCACGTCGTTCGGGAGGAGCCCGACGGCACTACCCTGCTCTATATTGATCGCCATCTGGTCCACGAAGTCACCTCCCCCCAGGCCTTTGAGGGTTTGAGACTGGCGGGGCGCCGTCCGCGCCGCCCCCGGGCGACGTTGGCCGTCCCCGACCACAACGTACCGACCACGGACCGGCGATTCGGCATCTCGGATCCGGTCAGCGCGAAGCAAATACAAACCCTGGAGGACAACTGCCGGGAGTACGGGATTTCCTTCTTCGGGATGAACGACCTCCGGCAGGGCATCGTCCACGTGATCGGGCCCGAGCAGGGGTTTACCCTCCCCGGCATGACCATCGTGTGCGGCGATTCCCACACCTCCACACACGGAGCCTTCGGCGCCTTGGCCTTCGGGATCGGCACGAGCGAGGTGGAGCACGTCCTGGCAACCCAATGTCTGTTGCAAAAACGCCCCCGGACGATGGAGGTCCGGGTGGAAGGCGCCCTTTCCCGGCATTGCTCGGCGAAGGACATCATCCTCGCCATCATCGGCAAGATCGGCACCGCCGGCGGCACCGGGCACGTAATCGAATATACCGGTTCGGCCATCCGGGCCCTGTCCATGGAAGGGCGCATGACCCTCTGCAACATGTCCATCGAGGGCGGGGCGCGCGCCGGGATGATTGCGCCGGACAACCAGACGTTCCTCTACCTCAAAGACCGGCCCCTGGCCCCCAAGGGCGAGCTGTTCGACCGGGCGGTCCGGGCTTGGAAGCAGCTGCCCACCGACCCCGGCGCCACATACGACCAGGTGGTGGAGCTGAACGCGCATGACATCGCACCTCAGATCACCTGGGGCACCAGTCCCGGCATGGTTGTCGGGGTGAACGGCGCGGTCCCGAATCCGAACGACATGCCGGACGAGAAATCGCGCCGCGCCGCCGAGCGCGCGTTGGAGTATATGGCGCTGACTCCCGGCACCCCGATCACGCAGATCAAGATCGACAAGGTCTTCATCGGATCCTGCACGAACTCCCGCATCGAGGACTTGCGGCTCGCGGCTCAGTACGTGAAAGGCCGGAAAGTCGCGAAGACCGTGCACGCCATGGTCGTACCGGGCTCGGGGCTGGTCAAGCAGCAGGCGGAGTTTGAAGGCCTGGACCAGATCTTCAAGGAAGCCGGGTTCGAGTGGCGGGAAGCCGGGTGCAGCATGTGCCTGGCCATGAACGCGGATGTCCTGAAACCGGGGGAGCGCTGCGCCTCCACCAGCAACCGTAATTTCGAGGGACGCCAGGGCAAGGGCGGCCGGACCCACTTGGTCTCTCCGATCATGGCGGTCGCCGCCGCCCTCGAAGGCCATTTCGTGGATATCCGGACGTGGGTCTGAGGAGATTAGGAAAAAGATGGAGCCCTTTACCAAATTGACTGGGCTGGTCGCGCCACTCGATCGGGTGAACGTGGACACCGACCAGGTCATTCCCAAGCAATATCTGAAGACGATACACCGGACCGGCCTGAAGGAAGGGCTGTTCTTCGACTGGCGGAACAAGGCGGACGGGACGCCGGACCCGGACTTTTTTCTGAATCAGGCCCGATACCGGGAGGCGACCATCCTGCTCACCCGGGACAATTTTGGGTGCGGGTCCTCCAGGGAACATGCTCCGTGGGCGCTGTTGGACCAAGGGTTCCGCTGCCTGTTGGCACCCAGCTTCGCGGACATCTTTTACAACAACTGTTTCCAGAACGGGATTCTTCCGGTGGTCCTCAAGCCGGAAGAAATCCAGGCCCTCTTCAAGGGCGTGGCCTCCCGTGAGGGGTACCAACTCACCGTGGACCTCCCGGCCCAGACGGTCACGACCCCGGAAGGCTCGACGTACCGGTTCGACCTCGATCCCTTCCGCAAGGACTGCCTCTTGAAGGGTCTCGACCCCATCGGCCTGAGCCTCCAGCATGCGGGGGCGATCGCCGCCCACGAGACCGCACGCAAGGCCGAGGCGCCCTGGCTCTTCCCCGATATGTGACCCTGCCTGTACGCTTCAGTTCCAAGGAATTTTCCTCTCACGGCTGGCCGCGCCGCTCTTTTTCTTTTGGGTCAGCACGGAACCTGATATGCTGAGCCTATGACTCGCGAACTCGACACCCTCGTGAAGGCCGCAAAGGTGGCCGGCCAGCGGATTGTCCAGCTTGGCCAGGACGGCTTTGAAACGCACGTCAAGCAGGATCGGTCGCCGGTGACGACCGCGGACCTTGAAGCCAATCGGATCCTCAAAGAGGCGTTGCTGGGTGCCTTTCCCGAGGACGGCTGGCTCTCGGAGGAGACCGCCGACGATTCCCAACGGCTGGAGCGCAAACGGGTCTGGATCGTCGACCCCATCGACGGCACCAAATACTTCATGCGGGGAATCCCCCAGTTCGCCCTGTCGGTAGCCCTCGTGGAGAACGGGATCCCCAGGGCGGCGGTCATCTTCAATCCGGCTACTGATGAATTGTTCTCCGCGGCCCGTGGCGCCGGAGTACGGCTCAATGGGCAACCCGTTCGAGTGAGGGCCGAGGCGGCCGACCGGCTGACGATCCTGGTCAACCCGCGGGCCTTCGACAGGGGGGAGTTCCAAGCCTATGCTCCCTACGCCGATTGCAAACCCATGGGATCCATCGCCTACACCTTGGCGCTGGTAGCCGCCGGCCTCGCCGATGCCACCCTGAACTTCGAGCGCATGAACGAGTGGGACATCGTTGCGGGCGCGTTTCTGGTGGAAGAAGCGGGCGGCATTTCCAGGGACCAGGCGGGCAAGCCCTTCGCGTTCAACCGACCGGACACCGCCGTGCAGGGCATCATCGCCGGCAGCCAGGCGGCTAGGCCTTTAATGGAAAACCTGCTCGTACGCGTAACGGAGCGTCATTAGCATTTTTCCTAGGGGAACTTCCCTTTCCTCTGATACCCTTTTTCCTGTCATCGGGCCGGTCCCATGAGCTCGGGCCTCTCCCCCATTTACCTAGACCTAAGGGCCCATAAGGACAATCGCCGCAGGGAACCCACAGGAATTGGGCCGCAGGCCTGGCTGTCCAACCTGAAGCACGATGTGCTCGCCTCGCTCGTCGTATTTCTCGTGGCGCTCCCGCTCTGCATGGCCATTGCCATGGCGTCGGGCATGCCGCCGGGTGCCGGGCTGATCACCGGCATCATCGGGGGGCTGGTGGTCGGGACGTTCGCGGGCTGCCCTTTGCAGGTCAGCGGCCCCGCAGCAGGATTGACGGTCATCGTCTGGCAATACGTCCAGACCTACGGTGTCGAGGCCCTGGGGGTCATCATTCTGGCGGGGGGCGTGCTGCAGATCCTCGCCGGCGTGCTCCAATTGGGCCAGTGGTTCCGGGCGGTCTCTCCGGCGGTCATCCAGGGCATGCTCGCGGGAATCGGACTGCTGATTTTCGGCAGCCAATTCCACGTCATGATCGACGACGCTCCGCGGGGGAGCGGCCTGGCCAACCTCGTGAGCCTGCCGGAAGCCGTCATGAAGGTCATGACCTCCGCCGCCGACGGGTCGGTTCACCATCTGGCCGCCAGCATCGGGCTCCTCACGATCGGGGCCATTGTCCTGTGGAACACGGCGGTGCCCAAGGCACTCCGCGTCATCCCGGCTCTGCTCGTCGGCGTGCTGCTCGCGACGGTCGCGGCCAAACTCCAGGAGTTGCCGATCAGTTTCGTGCAGGTGCGGGACAACCCCTTCACCCTGATGCATCTTCCGACCCTGGAATCGTTGGCGCATTTGCTGGACGTCTCGATCCTCTCGGCCGCCCTGGCCCTCGCCTTCATCGCCAGCGCGGAAACGCTGTTGTCCGCGACCGCCGTGGACCAGATGCACGCGGGCCCGCGCACCCGCTACAACAAGGAACTTATGTCTCAAGGCGTCGGGAACATGTTGTGCGGAATGCTGGGCGCGCTGCCCATGACGGGGGTCATCGTTCGGAGTTCGGCCAACGTGCAGGCCGGGGCCCGGACGCGGCTCTCCACCATTCTGCACGGGGCCTGGCTGCTGCTGTTCGTGGCCTTCCTCCCCTTTCTCCTGCGATGGATCCCGACGGCCAGCCTGGCCGCGGTGCTGGTGTTCACGGGCTACAAGCTCATGAACGTGCAGGTCATTCGGGAGCTGCGGGAGCACGGACGCAGCGAGGTCCTCATCTACTTCGGGACCCTGACGGTAATCGTCGCCACCAACCTGCTCACCGGCGTGCTGTTCGGCGTGGGGCTCGCCTTGGCGAAGCTGGTGTACACGACACAAAATTTGGAAACCCACTTCGATCATCAGAAGGGATCTCCGGCGGCCACCCTCCACCTGATGGGGGTCGCGACCTTCGTGAGCCTGCCCAAGCTGGCGACCGCCCTGGAGCGGGTGGCGCCCAAACTAAGCGTCCGGGTCGAGTTCGAGTCACTGCGCCACATCGACCATGCCTGCTTCCACTTTCTGGAATCCTGGAAGAAGCTGCACGAGGCCAACGGCGGACAGGTGAGCCTAGACTGGGACTTGCTGAAAACCCGCACCTACCAGGTCCGGCATGGTCGCCGCCCTGAGGGATCCGCTCACCCAACCCAGGACCCCCGCCAGCCGGTGGATCAGGCTCAGGGATAACAGGAGCGGCCCCCTTCCCAGATAGACACGTAGACCTGCGGGCGGTGCTATAATCCCTCGCATGATCCCGGCACCCAGATTATCCTTTCTCATACCTGGGCTCATGGGCTGCCTGGTCTTCCTGGCCGGGCCCGCCCTCGGGCAGGAGCCGCCGCCAACCGAAATCCCCCATCCCCTCGACGAAATGGCCCAGGAGACG
>JBFFYZ010000050.1:0-8892 GCA_041568895.1 Nitrospiraceae bacterium | reverse complement strand
CCCCAGGCTTCCCCACCCTGTGCCCCTTGGGAAACTTGAAATTGGTCTTTCTCAAAGTCACTTCCCCCCTTCTGATGACACAGAAGTTAACTGCTCCTTCACTTGCGTAAGCGTCCTCATGCTTTTTCGCAGATCATCCACGTTCGCTTGCATCTCGACCAGCGCACTTCCTATCTGTCTGACTGAGCAGTGGCGTAGTTGATGGATACTCTTCCCCGTCCAAAGGCGAAGGGCTTTTTGGGACGGCGAATTCAACGTGAGTAGGTAGATCCGTGGTGCGTTCTTCATGATGTCCTCCGTTGTCCTTGGTGTCCGCCGTTTCGACTTCGGCGCTGAGTCACGAAAGTGGCCGCGCCATGTTCAACACCCTGTCAGGCTGCTCGAAAGACCGCGAGCAGATCACTCAAGGCCATGGTTTTGTTTGTCAGCACGGCCCGCTCCGCTTTCACTTCATCCATCGCGGCCGTCTTTCCGCCTCCGGCCGTGAGGTACGCCCCGGCCAATGAGAGCACTCGATTACACTCTTCCTCCACCTTTCCCTTGACCACCTGATTCACCGAGAGGATCTCCATCATCTTGGCCCGTGTTGACGAGAGATGCGACTGAAGTTCGTGTTCCGGAAAGGTTGTGCGTGCGGCCTCGTTCAGACAGCGGTCCAAGTTTTGTGTCAGGAAAACGTACAGTCTGACCAGGGTTTCAGTGATGTCAATGTGACCATGAGCTGTGGTTTGGGCAGTCATATCTCGTCCTCCTTGACGCCGTTGGAGCGCCTAAGTTCCGCCGGTCCCTTCTTCGTATCCTTCATACCACCCGCTCCACATTCGCATACCATTGATCGACCCATGTGCTCACATGTTCTTTCATTTCGCCGTACCGCTTCTGGATGGTGCTGTTGAACGTATCCAGATTGCCCTCAATCTGTCGGAGATCATCGTCGGTGAGTTTTACCCACTTCTTCTTGAGGTCTCCCTTCAGTTGATCCCAACTCTCTTTGAATTGCTCCTGGTTCATCATGCCCTCCTGACTCTTGTGGGCTAAGCCCTGATCTCACTTTTTCACAGTGCCTCGTCTTCTTTTTCTGACACCATCCATACTGACTCAGGTCAACGCGCCGCCGGTTGTCGTGGCTTGGAAGCGCTGCCAGCGGAGGAGCCGACAGCTAGTCCCGATTGCTCAGCATGGTGTAGTCATAGACGTACGTGTACAGCGTCACCGCCAACACTGGCCCGCCAACGAAGAAGGCGGCTGCTGCCAAAGGATTCTGAGTAAACCAGTGGAAAGCGGTCTGTATGCTGTTCACGATTATCCTTTCTGCAGTCATCCAACCAAAGCATGGCGAAACAAGCTTCCTCGGGTGAGGTCCGAATGGTGCGTTCAGGCAGCCTTTCGAACCTTCTTCTTAGGAGGGATGGCGATCCTGCTTAGCGCTTCTCCTCACTAAAGGAAGCCCATACTGTGGCGCCCCACATTAGAAACATCAGTCCCAGTAAAGCTAAGATCGGAACCATGTCGCTCACCTCTCTTTCAATGAGTTTTGGAGGCCCGGACCGGAGGGAGGGCAGCCAAAGTCCACCCTCCCTCTAGAACGAGATAACTCGTCGGCTTTAGACTGCTTTGGCAGCAGCGATTTCGTGGGAGGTCGAATTACACACATCCCAGTTTCGAACCTGAGGCGTTCCGTCCAGCACTTTCCCCAGGGCCTTCAGCACTTCGGGGTACCCTTCGCGATGATAGACGTCCGCGTTCTCTTGTTTCTCCCAGAAACTGATTCCAACCGCTTCCTGTTTGTCTGGGTCGAGGAACGTGATTTCGTCCTCGAAGCCTTTCTGTTTTTGAAGCAGGGGAATGACTTCCTTCTCGAGCGTCCGGGTAAACTCGGGAACACTATTGGCCTTCAGACGCATGGTCACGTGTCGAGCAATCATAGGAACCTCCTGGGTTGGGGCAGTTAAAGGTGCGATTTCAGATAACCTGCCTTGGTTCAGTTCACCTGAAGAGTGAGTCCGTACTCTCATCTCGTTAACCATAATAAGTTAAGTAACTTGATCTTGTCAAGCCAATTGTGAGATAATTTGAAACGGTTGGATAGTATTAACCAATTTGAGTTACTCAACAGGAGGGAATCCGGTGGATCTTGCTCTACTGATCAGGCAGCGGCTGGAAGAATTGGGTCTGGAGCAGCAGGAGTTGGCACAGGCCGCCCAAGTGACAGGATCCTACATTTCTCAACTGCTGACTCAGAAAAAACTGCCCCCTGCGTCGAACCGGACCGATATTTACGACAAGATGGGTAAATTGTTGAAGCTCCCGAGCGGTGAGCTTGGGAAGCTAGCGGACCTCCAGCGTCGGGAACAATTGAAGAGAAAATTGGGGGACCTGCACAGTCCGTTGTTTAAAGAAGGGCGCGAGTTGATTCTCCGCAAATGCAACCCCGACAAACAAATAGCACTACGCGCCATTTTTGAGAAGCAGCCATTCGGCGAACTTGAACGCCTCGTATCCCAGAAACTGTTGGACGTGGTCAAGGGCGTCGCCAAACAAGAACTGGATAGGGAACCCTGGCTCCGCCGGATGGCTCGACTCTGCCACCTGAGCTATGAACAGATGCGGGTCAGCGTGCTCGAGTTCTTGGATACGGACATCTTTAACTTGTCGAATGAAAATTGCATCTCCTTCTTGGATCCGCTGATTGAATCCTGGGACATCGACCTCACGACGTTTGGCATGGAAATCGTCTTAAACCGCCGAATGGTCCCAGAACACCTGAAGAAATTTGAGTTTGTTGAACGGGAACCCGAGCAACCGGTGGACGTAGAGCCAGGGTTCAAAGAATTTCTTCAAAATCCGTCCCTCAGCGGCGAGGCGACCGCCGAGGAAATCGAATTTCTCAGAAAGCTGAGATTCAAGAAACAACGACCGACTCCACTCTATTACTACCGGGAGTTCCAAAACCTCAGAGACCCTCTTCATTTCCGCACCCCGGAGACTAAATAAAAGAGTGACCTCCCCTCATCGGTAAATTGTGCTCATTTTGTGCTCAACTCCACTCGGCGGGATAAGAGTCTGGCCGATCACTTGAACCGAGCGTTGTGGGACCTGACCCTCATCCAGGTACGTCCCGCCCTGTTAGCCGAATACAAGGCCAAGAGACGGGCGGCTGGTGGAGCGGCCAAGACCATCAACGACGAGCTGACCCTCTTGGGTCATGCCTACAAGCTCGCCACGAAGGAATGGGAGTGGGTGACCGACAATCCCGTCCAGAGGATCACCAAAGAGAAGGTCCGGAACCAGATGGAGCGCTGGGCCACCAGGCTGGTCCAGACCGGGGTGGATCTCTACATGGTGCAGAAGCTCGGCCGGCGGAAGACGATCACGATGGGGATGCGCTATGCGCGTCATTCACCGGAAAGCCTGCGGCCAGGGGCGGAGGCGCTCGGCCGCGTCGTCCGCTGGGATGAGAAAGGCCACGACAGGAAGCAGCCAGGCCGCTGCGGTGCTTTCCTCAGCCGCCAAGAACAATCAGATGGCGGCTGACCTCGCAAGCGCGGTGTGGTGCGCCCGGCAGGACTTGAACCTGCGGCCTGCGGGTTCGAAGCCCGACGCTCTATCCAACTGAGCTACGGGCGCACGAGGCTATTACAAGCACTTCGAGCGAGGGTCTGTCAAGGCGAGCCACAGCCCGGTATTCCGCAAAGAGCCTTCAAGAACGGACCGTGTCGGTGTGAACACCCTTGTCGGACGTATCGTGAAGCGAGAAAAAAGGGCCACGGCGTAGCAGGCACCCTGGCCCCTGGCTTATCCGATGCTTACCAGCGGTTTTGTTCGCCGCCACCTCCGGCGCCGCCTCCGCCACCTCCGCCGTAGGGACGTTTCTCCTGGGGCCGAGCCTCATTCACCACCAGGGTCCGTCCTCCCAACGCGGTGCCGTTCAATGCGGCGATGGCTTTTTGGGCCTCCTCACCCGTTGACATTTCCACAAACCCGAAGCCCCGGGACTGCCCGGTGTAGCGATCGGTGATGACCTTGGCGGACTGTACGGTCCCGTGCGGGGAAAACAGTTCGCTCAGTTGTTGTTCGGTCGTGGAATAGGGAAGGCTTCCCACATACAGTTTGGTACCCACGGCTGCCACCTCCACTGCTGTCGATATTGTCTTGGGAAGAAGGGATGGGGAGTCGAAGGAAGGATGCGAAGGCCCGTCAACACCATCAGGTCGCTCACGCTTTCCGGCCAGCTTCCTCTCGCAAGGCAACATCGGGTCAGGGCCTGGTCGCTCTGCTCTTCATCGCTCGGCCCCAGAGCGATGAATTGCGTTTAAAAGAATAGCACGGGCCCCAAATAAGATCAACAAGGAGGGGATAATCGGGAGGGGGCTACAGGAGGGCCAGCACGGCCTCGACCACCCGGTCTACCGGCAGGTCATCGGTGTGGATGACGTGGTCCGCGGCGGCCTGGTATTTCGGTTCGCGATCCCGGAGAATCTCTTCCACTTCCTCGGTAAACGACTTGGTCCCGGTGAGCGAGGGGCGCTGGGTGTCCTGGCCGATCCGACCGACAATGGTGGGCACCCGGGCGGTGAGCCAGACGCAGACCCCGTTTTTTTTCAAAGCGGCCACGTTGTCCTGCCTCAGGATGGCTCCCCCCCCGGTATCGATCACGAGCCCGTCTTTCCCGGCCAGGTCCCGGCAGACCTCGGATTCGAGGTTCCGGAAATGGTCCCAGCCGTGAGCCTGCACGATCTCGGGGATGGATTGGCGGGCCCGGCGGACGACTTCGGCGTCGGTGGACACGAGCTCACGGCCCAGCTTCCTTGCCACCCGTTTCCCGACGGTGCTCTTCCCGGTCCCCCGATAGCCGATCAGGACAATGTTCATAATAAACCGTGAAACGTGAAAGGTAAGACGTAAGAGGTGAGGATACGTTTAAGGCGAGGAAGAAACGTAACCTGGTAACGCATCATGAAAACCGCGATTGCAGCACCGCGCGCATCACGTCGCTGGGCGCCTGGTGTTTGGTCCACAATTCGAATTGGGCCACGGCCTGGTTGAGGAACATCTCGAGTCCCGGGATGGTCCGGCATCCGGCCGTCTTGGCCTCCCGGAGGAGCCGGGTTTCCTGGGGATTGTATACGATATCCATGACGGTCAGGTGGGAGCCCAAACAGGCCGCGGGCACGCTGGTCTGGTCCACCTTGGGATGCATGCCTACCGGGGTGCAGTGCAGCAGGAGTTGGCTGTCCGCCAATTCGCGGCGCAGCCGGTCTTCTTGAATCGGGCCGTCCTGGACGGTCAGGGACGTCTTGTCCCGGAGGTCCTTGACGAGGCCCCGAAGCTCCGTTTCGTCGATCCCCAGGATGGTGAGCCCGGCCAAATCCGGGACGGCCGCGAGCCCGAAGGCGATGGCGCGCGCGGCGCCGCCGGAACCCAACATGACCACCCGCTTGCCGGTCAAGGTCACGCCTCCTTCACGCAGCGCCTGCAGCGCGCCGGACGCGTCGGTATTGTAGCCCTTGAGCTTCCCGCCCTCGACCACGATCGTATTGACCGACCCGATATGCCGCGCGGTAGTCTCCACCTCGTCCAGGTAGGGAATCACGGCCACCTTGTGCGGAATGGTGACGCTGAACCCGCGGAGATTGCCGAGGGCGCGGATGCCCCGAATGGCCCCTTCGAGATCTTCCACGCGAAAGGCCAGGTACAGGTAGTTCAGCCCCAGTTTCTGGAACGCGGCATTATGGATGGCCGGGGAGAGCGAATGCTCCACCGGATTTCCGAGGAGGCCGCAGAGTTGGGTGCGGGTATTGATATCCTGCATGCTCACGTGCGTGATTCGGACGCCGGCTACTTCGGCGTTCTGGAAATGGCCTTCGCGAGGTAGGTACTGCCTTCCGTCACATAATGGACGGTCACGGCATCCCCCGGCTTCAGTCCCGCGAGCCCCTCTGCTCCTTTATAGGTGGTCTTGGCATTGACGACAAAGGTGAACCGGGTCCCGCTGCCTTCTTTCTTGACCGTCACCTTGCCTGCGGCCTGATCCACCTTCAAGACGGTGCCGGAAAACTCCACATCCCCTGCCGCCCGGACCGGCGCCGGTCCCGGCGACGCAGTGGACAAAAGCAGCGCCAGCACCATGATGCCCCAACTGATCAGGATCTTACCTTTATAGATCCAGATCGGGTCTCGGGTTCGCATCACTGGTCCTCCTCGCCGTCATTGGGCGGTGTAGCCGCCGTCAATGGTGAACATCCCCCCCGTCACCCAACGGGATTCGTCGGAAGCCAGGTAGAGGACCATCTGGGCCACTTCCTCCGGAGTGCCGACCCGTCGAATCGGATAGGCCGCCAGGACCTGCTCGATCCGAGAGGCGTCATTGATCAGCGGCTCCGCCATGGGCGTTTGGATCAGCCCAGGGCAGACTGCGTTGCACCGGATCCCTTGCCCGGCGTAATCCAGCGCGACCCCGCGGGTGAACGCGTTGAGGCCGCCTTTCGTGGTCCCATAGGCGGCGGACATGGGAAACCCGACCTGGCCGCCGATGGAAGACACGTTCACGATGGCCCCGCCGCCGGCTTTCAGGATCTCGGGCACGGCGGCCCTGGTCATGCGGAACACCCCGGTCAGATTGACGGCCAGCATCTCGTCCCAGGTCGCGTCATCCGTTTCATGTAAGGCCTTCCCGAACGCCCCGATCGCCGCATTATTGACGAGGACGGTCAGCTTCCCGAACGTACGCACCGCCTGCGAGACGGCCGACCGCACGTGCCCTTCGTCCGTCACCGACCCGGCGACCGCCAGGGCCTTGCCTCGGCTTCGCTCAATCTCACCCGCGACCCGGTCCAGGTGTTCTTTCCGGCGGCCGGTGATCACGACCGCCGCGCCTTCCTGGGCGAAGAGGCGGGCCACGGCCTCCCCGATGCCAGTGCCTCCCCCGGTAATCAAGGCCACGTTGCCCTCCAGCCTCTTCATGCTGTCCTGCCTCCTCGATTAGGCTTCATCCGCTTCGCTGCCCCTGTCGTCATCCCCAGCCGGCCTCTCGTCCGAGTTCTCTCCAGGGTCATCTATTCCAGGGTCAGCCATGCCGACGCCAGCTCGGCCCACCCACAACCCCGGTTCCACTTTCCGGGCGACCGTAATAAACCCCGAATGGGCGACCATCCGATGGTCGGGTCGCACGCTTCGCCCCTGGATATTCCACGTCCGGAGCAGGGTCTCGAAGGTCTGGACCAGACCGAAGACGGCCGCACGTTCCAGCGCCTCCACCGTCTGCACCACCTGAGGGACTGTGGGGACGTAACTGAGGTACACGCCGCCGGACCGCAGCGCGGCGGCCGCGTGCGGGACAACCCGCCAGGGTTCCGGGAGATCCAGGACCAGACGGTCAAAAGGGTCCTGCCGATCTTCCTCGTCCAGCCCGTCATAGACATCCCGACGCCGGAGGGTAAGGTGGGGAACGGGCCCCAGATACCGCTCGATATTCTTCATGGCGGTCCGGGCGAAATCCTCCCGCGCCTCGTAGCTCACGACCCGGCCGCGGTCGCCCACCGCCCGCAGGAGCGCCATGGTCAGGGCGCCGGACCCGGTGCCGGCTTCCAGCACGCGCGCGCCCGGATGAATGTCCGCCCACACGGTGATCATGGCCAAGTCCTTGGGGTAGATGACCTGGGCACCGCGGGGCATTTTCAGCACGTATTCGCCCAAGGTCGGCAGCAGCGCGACCATGCGCTTGCCCCGCGAAAGGGTCACCAAGGCGCCATCCGGCTTGCCGATCAGGTCATCGTGGGAGATGGTGTCGCCGCTATGCTGAAAGACATCCCCGGATTTCAACGTGAGGGCATACTGCCGCCCCTTTTTATCGATCAGGTGCACCCGATCGCCATTGTGTAGTCGCCGCATGGTGACATCCTGCTCCGACCTGTTCTGACCCGTTCTGAAAGGAGGAGGTCATTCTAGGAAATGGTCTGGAGGTTTGCAACCAATGTTGGTGCCCCGCATTTCTTGACAGGGGTTCGCCGGGGCCGTATGATCACTGTGATAATTCAACAGGTTCAACCGTTCTTCCCTTCGAGCGCCCCCGGTCAGTCCTGGAATAGGACCAGGGGAGAGGACAAGCCTACGACGCAAGTTGAGACAGGACATTCCGGTTCGGTCCAGTCGAGGAGGGGCTGCCACGTGGAGTCTTTTCGGGCTGGTTCTCTGACTTCGCCAAGTGATCGGCCATCCAGATCCGGCCACCAGTCGCGTTCCCGCCGGCTCCCGCAAGCCCTCCTGTTTTTGTTCTCCTGTCTGGTGTCGCTGGTGCTGCCCGTCACGTATTCCCCTAGCGCCTGGGCCGCCCAACCCTTGGTGGTTGCCATTTACGAGGGCGTCATCAACCCGGTCACGGCCGAATACGTCCAGGACGCCGTCGCCTTCGCGGAGAAGCACCGCGCCCAGGCCTTCATTCTGCAGCTCGATACGCCGGGCGGGCTCGACACCTCGATGCGGCTGATCATCAAGGAATTCACCAGTGCGGGCATCCCGGTCGTGGTCTATGTCTCGCCCTCCGGCGGCCGCGCGGCCTCCGCGGGGGTCTTCATTACCATGGCGGCCCACGTGGCGGCGATGGCGCCGGGCACGAACATCGGCGCGGCACATCCGGTGGCGATGGGCGGGGGCGAGATGGACAAGACCATGAAGGAGAAGGTGGAGAACGATTCCGTGGCCTACATCAAGTCCATCGCGGAGCAGCGAGGGCGCAACGCGATCTGGGCGGAGGACGCGGTACGCAAGAGTGTTTCCGCCACGGAAAACGAGGCGCTTGATTTGAACATCATCGACCTGGTGGTGGACGACCTGCCCCAGTTGCTGGATGAATTGGACGGACGCGAGGTCGAGCTCGGCCCCAAGACCGTGGTG
>JBFFYZ010000049.1:0-9028 GCA_041568895.1 Nitrospiraceae bacterium | reverse complement strand
AGCCCCTCGTCCGAATCGAGGTAATAGGTCACGCACCCGCTGATCACCGTGTCCAGCGTCATCAGTTCCCCTTCGTCGGGACTCCCGCAGGGGGGCCAGCCGGCTTCTCGGTGGACTTCCCATAGTGCCGCGATGGCTTCCTTGGCTTTCCCAGTTGGGCTCATGGCATCCTTGTTGAAGGGCTGCATCCCGGCTTCAATAGAAAGGCGGGACGAAAGCTGAGCGGGCCGCCCTAAGGGCCTCCGCGGATCGTATGGATCCCAAGCAGCGTCGCCAGAGCCACCAGCCCGACTCCCACGAGACGCGAGACCCATAGAGAACTGGCCCCGTACCATCCCAGGAGCCGATCGCGGAGGCGATCGGGGACCACGAGGAGGAGCATCGCCCCTCCGACGATCAGTCCTCCCACGCTGCCCCAGAGCCACGCAGCGAGGCTTTCTGAGGTTCCGACGAGCAGAATCAACCCCGCCAAGATCATACCCTGTAAGAGCAGGAACCGCGAGAACGGCGGTTCGACGGTCCGGAGTACCCAAGAATTCCACCAGGAGGGTATGACGATCATCGCCAAGCCCACTCCCAATCCGCTCACGGTGAGAAGTCCGAACAAGGCCGAGGTCACCATCACATCACTCGCCCATCACTTGCCCCTCACTTGCCCCCCACCCAGCCCAGCGCATGGAGGAGCAGGATGGACAGGGTGCACAGCCCAATCCCCACAAATCGATAATCCACCTCGTCTCGACGCAGGCACCACTCCACCACCGCTTGGCGCCATGGTTCAGGCCCCAGGGTCAGGAAGGCCCCTTTCAGCACCATGACGACACCCGTGATGGTCCACAGCGGCTGGTAGGAGAGATTTTGGGTTCCAATGAGGAGGATGACGCCCAGGCCCACGGCCACAATCTCCCACCGCAGGACCGCCGGGGTGCCCGCCAGGAACTCGCGGACCCGGGCAATCACGTGACGTGGAGCCACCAGAAGCGCCAGACCGTCAGCCATCCACACTCCGGCAATCGCGGCTAAGACGTATTTCATCGCCAGCCCCTGTCCTTTGGCATCCGATCACCCGGGCCCAAGAGCCAGGCGACGGGAAAGGCGTGGGGGCCACGCGGGTCACGGATAGAGCCCCCGGGCCAAGTGGGCCTGCGCCACTTTGTCGATCCCACTCATGAGCGCAGCCATTCGCATGCCGACTCCCTGGGAATGGGAGAACTGCAGGGTTCGTTGGAAGGCGTCGGTGATGATCTCGTGGAGACGATCCTGGATATCCTTTTCCTTCCAGAAAAATCGCTGCGCATCCTGGACCCACTCGAAATACGACACGATGACCCCGCCGGCGTTCGCGAGAATGTCGGGGATGATGAACACGTCGCGATCCGCCAGGATTTGGTCCGCCTCCAGGGTGGTCGGTCCATTCGCACCTTCGGCGAGGATTCGGCACCTGAGCGTGGAGGCATTTTTTTCGGTAATCTGTTCAGAAAGCGCGGCCGGAACTAAGACCGTGCACTCGAGATTCAGTAACTCCTCGTTGGTAATACGATCCCCCATCTTGCTGTCGCGAAGGGGGTGTTTGTCCTGTAAATGGAGTTGCATGAGCTCAGCAATATCCAAGCCCTTGGGATTATAGATCCCCCCGGACACGTCGCTGACCGCAATGATTCTGGCTCCGACCTCTCGCATGATGGTGGCGGTATGGGACCCCACGTTGCCGAATCCTTGGATCGCTACCGTCGCCTTCTCCAACGAGAGACCGAGGTGTCGCATGGCTTCCAGCGTCACATAGACCACGCCGCGACCGGTGGCATCCTCCCGGCCAAGGCTCCCGCCAATGGCCAGGGGCTTGCCGGTCACCACCCCGGGCACCGCGAATCCAACCTGCTGGCTGTAGGTATCCATGATCCACGCCATGATCTGAGCGTTGGTACCCACATCCGGGGCGGGTACGTCTTTGTCGGGCCCAATCAGCGGAAAGATCTCCGAGGCATATCGCCGGGTGAGGCGCTGCAACTCTCCCCAGGACAGTTCCTTGGGGTTCACCTGCACGCCCCCCTTGGCTCCGCCATAGGGCAACCCAGCCAGAGCACATTTCCAGGTCATCCACATAGCCAGCGCCGCGACCTCGCCGAGATTGACCTCGGGATGGAAGCGAATGCCGCCCTTGGACGGTCCCCTGGAGGAATCATGCTGGACGCGATATCCCTGAAAAACACGGACCTGCCCGTCGTCCATGCGGATGGGAAGGCTGACAATGAGCGACCGTTCCGGCATTTTCAATCGTTGCCGAAGGTTCGGATCCAGGTTCATTCGCTCGGCAGCTTGATCGAATTGGGCGATGGCCAGGTGAAACGCAGGATGCTCCAATTCAGGCGCAGGTCCACTCATGGTCCCTCCGAACAGGATAGGGTGCCGGGCCAACGGGTCGTTCCGCCCGTCCCGTGGACAGGCGTTCCCGGTTGGCCCTGTGCCCCAGAAGAGCCGCCCGTGGCTTCGCAGCAGGACGCGGTATCCGATATTGAGCGGTCCACCCATTCCAGCCCAAACACCTCCGCCAAATGGCCTACGATTTGCTCCCGCACCAGACCGCTCTCCACCTCCCGACCGAGCAGCGCCGCCATGGACGTCACCTGGTCACCCGGGATCCCGCAGGGCTGGATGCGACGGAAGGGAGCCAGATCCACGGCGACGTTGAGGGCAAAGCCGTGCATGGTCACGCCTTTGGTGATCCGGACTCCAAGGGAGGCAATTTTCAGGGGTGGGCCTTCTCCAATCCAGACACCGGGCATTTTCTCCCGCCTCCTTCCCGGCAGACCCCAGGCAGCCAGAACTCGAATGAGGGTTTCTTCGAGGAGCCCCACATAGGCCTTAGGGCCGGAACAGAAATGAGTTAACCGCAGAATGGGATAGCCGACGACCTGTCCCGGTCCGTGAAAGGTCACGGACCCACCTCGTTCCACATGATAGAGGGAGTACCCGGTTTGCCGAAGCGTCTCGTCGCTGCCCCCCCAATGGTCGTTCCGCCCGCTTCGCCCGATGGTGTAGACCGGATCGTGTTCCAGAAGCAGAAGAGTGTCCGGACGTCGGTCAGCGGCCCGTTCTTCCACCATCCGGTGTTGCAGGGTCCAGGCTTGATCGTAGCTCAGGCGATCAAATTGAAGCAGGCAGGCCGGCCTAGTCATGACGGGTTTCAAGGCTTTATCCCCGGGGCGCATGGGTCTGCAAGCTGTGGCGGCTCCTGTAGCGCCGAGAGAGTTGCGTAAGCCAGAGAGGAAGGGAAAATCCCGAAGGTCACCGCGGATAAACGGGAAATCTGCACGAACCGGAGGGGCCGGAACCCATGGGGTGGAAGAGCATTCTCATACTGGGTCACTGGCGCCTCCCCATCGTCGCCCCTCCGAGGAACGACGAGATTCGAAGCTGTGCCAGACGGCGAATACTTATTATTTAACATATTACCACAGCCCCGGAGGGCTCACAATGAATCCGGATCCGGTCTTCAGTACGTCCTTTCCTACGGCTGCTCCCCGGAAGAGAGAACGGTCGGCCCGCGGTAGAAGGACAGGCGACTATCTGGTTGCTTGGGGAGTGGGACCCCGTGGCAGGCTGGCGAAAAATTGCCCGCGCTTGCCGTAGACGGTGAGCTTGGCCGGCGCCAAGTCACCCGTCTGAAGAAAGGCGTGCCAAAAATCCCCCATGTTGAAGATTTGCGTCGCATCGACGGCGGTAATGACGTCCCCATCGTGAATGCCCGCTTGAGCCGCCAACTTGCTTGTCTCCACCTGAGCCGCAAGCACCCCGCGGTCCACATCCAGATTGAAACTGGCCGCGATACTTGGGGTGACGGTCAGGGGAACAAAGCCGAGATCCGGCCGAAACACCGAGCCGCGGACGAGCATGGATTGGATATGAGGGTAGGCCGCATCGATGGAGATCGCGTAGCTGATCGCCTGGGCAGAAGGTGCAATGGCTACCGTGATGCCGACCACCTTGCCGGAGAGATCCACGAGCGGACCGCCGCTGCTGCCCGGATTGATGCCCGCATCGGTCTGAATGAGATCGTACAAGGTTTCTCCGTTCGGGGCAACGATGGCCCGCTCGAGCGCACTCACTACGCCCACCGTGACCGTGGACCCTCCTTTCAGAGCGAAGGGATTGCCAATCGCCACCACCGCTTCCCCAATCCGCAGGCTCGAGGATCGGCCGAGTTGCGCGGGTACCAGGTCCTTGGCCTCAATTTTGATCAGAGCCAAATCCAGCAGGAAATCCCGACCGACGACCCGCCCAGGGGTCAAGCGCCCGGTGGGAAGGCCAACCACCAGGCTCTTGGTCCCTTCCACCAGGTGGTTGTTCGTCAGGATATACCCGTTTTCGTCGAGCACAATTCCGGAGCCAGACCCGGCCGGGGCGGCATGTTGCAGCGGGCCAGGGGGGACGCCTCTCGTCAGAACCGTGACGACCGAATGCCGAACCGCCTCTACGACCTCCGGAATCGTCAGATGTTTTTTGGTGGATTCGCTCGAGCCCTCAACCGGAGACTCGGAATGGGCTCCCCAGACTCCCTTATCAGGGAGGAATGAACTGACCAAGAGGAGGACGGCAAGGGTAAGGACGACCCTGCTTCGGGATGGCTTTTGACAGCCTCGTGTCGGCCTCATAAATGAATCGCCCTCACTCACGGTTTCGAATAGAGCGGCTCGCGGGGGAAGGAGAAAGGTGGAAGGGAGGGACCACGGGATGGGGTTTATTGGATGATCCCGCCACCCAGCACCCGATCCCCGTCGTAAAAGACGGCGGATTGGCCTGGACTCAGGGCCCGCTGCGGAACGCTGAGCTGAACCTGAAGGGTCTCGTCGCCGACAGGTTGAAGAATCGCCGCGACCGGCGGGGTCGCGTATCGTACCTTGACATCCGCCCTCGTTGGACCGGTCGTGAGGGCGTCGTCGAATACATTGAGATCCTTGACCCCGCAGTCAGCCCGAAACAATCCCTCTTCCGGTCCCAGCACCACGGTATTCGTCGAGGCGTCCACCCGCTGGACATACAACCGGTGTCCCGCGGCCACGCCCAACCCTCGGCGCTGCCCGGGTGTGTAATAGGCGATTCCCTCATGCCGGCCAACCACCTGCCCATCGGCGTCCATGAAGTTCCCGGGACGGCTGGACTCGGGGGCTTCGGTGGACAGAAAGGTCCGATAGTCGCCCTGGCTCACAAAACAAATTTCTTGGCTTTCCTTTAGTTCGTCGGCCGGCAGGCCCAGCGCCTCGGCCTTGGCCCAGACCTGAGTTTTGTTCAAGGCACCCAGAGGAAAAAGGACACGCGGAAGCCAGGATCGGTCGATGCGATACAAAAAGTAACTCTGGTCCTTCCGTGCATCGAGAGCGCGGTACAGGCCGTGCCCGGTAGGCTCTGGCAGGACTCTCGCGTAATGCCCCGTGGCGAGGAAGTCCGCGCCCCGTTCTTCGGAAAGGCGATATAACGCCCGGATCTTGACCCGCTCATTACAACGCACGCAGGGGTTGGGAGTGGTGCCGCCCAGGTACCCCGACAGGAAATCGTCGATGACCGCGGAGCGGAACGACGCACGGGCATCGATTACTTCGTGGGAAATCCCCAGACGCTTGGCAACATACCTGGCAATACCGACCTTGCAGCAACCCCGCTCTTGCCAGCGCTTCGAGACCGCCGCCGATTCGTCTTCCTGCTCCCAGACCTGGAGGGTGACCCCTTGGACCTGAAAGCCCTGCTCGACCAAGAGCAGGGCGGCCACGGAGCTATCCACCCCTCCGCTCATACCAAGAATGACCCTCTGACCTGCCATACTCCTCAACCCACCCCTGATCGATCTCAGTGCCCGGACATCCCGTTGAACCCGGGGTCACCGGCGCAGGTTTTGCGCCATGACCTGCTCGGCTTCCATCGCGTCCTCAGCCGGCCCCACCAGCGTCTTTTCCGCTTCCTTGGCCTCCTCCTCCAACCAGCGGTCAATCCCCATATTGGACATTCCGTGGAAATGCGCCCCTTCCTCGATCAAGAGCATGGGGCTCTGGACGTCTCCAATCAGGATTGCCGGCTTGAGAAGCTGGACCTTGTCCAGGGCGGAAATGTTGCCCTGGATCTTACCGCTGGAGACGAGGGTTCCGGCCGAAATCGTTCCCTTGATGATCGCGTGCTCCCCGACCAATAAGGTACCCTTCGTATGGATTTCGCCTTCCAAGCGGCCGTCGATCCGGACTGTCCCATCGAACGTAAAGACTCCCTTGAAAACCACCCCGCCCCCTAAAAAGGTAAAATTCTGGTCCTCAGGGAAACCGCCCAGTTTCTTTGGTTTTCCGTTTCGCCCCCACATGGGATCCTCCTCCGGCCGTTGTGTGGTCACCGAGGGGAACACCAAACCCGGGCCCCTCGGAACAGCCATGCTTGGCCACTTCCTCCCCGACTCAGCCCGGGCCCAAGTCATGGTCGAAAGTGATAGGACCTGGCCTTTCTCTACACCTCTTTCAGCTCTATGCCCGTTTCACTGTGGCCGGCTGGGGTCCGACACTGCGCACCACATGCTCTCGGGGCAGTTCCCGGATTTCCCCTCGCGCCATTTCAGAGCTGCCGTTGAACAAAACCCCTTCTTCCATAGACAGCATCGGCGCTTTGACCGACCCGTTAAGGATCGCAGGGGACAACAGCCGGACTTTGTCGGAGGCCACGATATCCCCCGTGATCTTGCCTTTGCTGATCACGGTGCCGGCGCTGATTTTGGCGGTCAGGACGGCGTCCTCCCCCACGAGCAGAATCCCCTCGGTGTGAATTTCTCCGTCCAGGTTCCCGTCGATCCGCACGGTGCCGTTGTAAGTGATGACTCCCTTGAACTCCACTCCCTTGCCGACGAACGCGATGACATCCTGTCCATTCTCACCCCCCGGCTGCACAAAGGCGGCCTTGTTCTCGTCCGTGGCGGCTTCGCCGAAAGTACTGCCGGAATGATTGCCCGGTTTTTCTTTAGCCCACATGATGACTCTCCTCATTGAATGAGATGAAAGCCCTGCCCCTGCGGCTCTCACTCAGGGTTGAAATGATTATGCAATAAGGATTGCGAGGACCACGCGAGGAATCAAGGCCTGGACCTAAACGGCCCTGAAGGTCATGGTGAGGTCAGGCTGAATCCTATTCCGCGTTGCGACCCGTACCCAGGGCCTAAGAATAAGGCCTCCCTCAAGGAAATGCAAGGATATCCACCATTTGGACCCGACCGAGGGGCTTTTCTTTATGCCAGAAGGGTTTCTACCAGCCGATCCAATTCCTCAATGTTGTAGAAGTGGAGCACCACCTTGCCGCCCCTCCGCCCGCTCAGGATGGAAACCCGGGTGCCCAGGCGCCGCTGCAGCCGCTCTTCGAGGTCCGGGTAGGGCTTGGTAACTCGCGAGCCGCGCCGGCCCTTGCTGGAACGGCCCTGACCCGCGACCACCCGTTCGGCCTGCCGGACGGTCAATTGCCCCTCCACGATCTTCCGGGCGAGGGAGAGTTGCGCCTCAGGCCGAACCAGGCCCAGAATCACCTTGGCGTGGCCGGTGCTGAGCCGTCCGGCCTCCACTTCCTGTTGAATTTCACTAGGTAACTGTACGAGCCTTGAAATGTTTGCGATGGAGGATCGGTCTTTCCCCAGGCGAAGGGCGACCATGTCCTGAGTAAGACCGAACTCGTTGAATAAGCGATGAAAAGCCCTCGCGGCCTCCATGGGGTTCAAATCCTTGCGCTGAAGATTTTCGACCAAGGCCAGCTCCATGGCCTGGTGGTCGCTGCTGTTGCGAACGAGCGCCGGGATCGTCTCCAAGCCGGCCATCTTGGCTGCTCGCAGACGCCGCTCCCCGGCGATCAACTCATAGGCGCCGTCCCCGGTTCGCCGGACCAGGATGGGTTGCAGGACTCCGTTCTGCTTGACCGACTCGGCCAACGGAGCGAGATCGGCTTCGGAAAATTCCCGCCGCGGTTGATATCGATTGGGAATGATGTGGGTGACGGCCAACTGATGGATTTCTCCCTGGGCCGCGGGCAGCCGTCCGCTTTTCTCGGGGAGTAAGGCATCCAGCCCTTTACCGAGCGCCTTCTTTTCCATGTCTGGCAAACTCCTTGGCCAATTCAAGATAAGCCTGTGCTCCGATTGAGCTGGCGTTGTAAAGCAGCGCGGGGCGTCCATAACTGGGAGCCTCGGCCAGGGTGACGTTCCTGGGAATGGTGGTGCGATAGACGCGATCCCTGAAATGAGCCCTGATTTCGTCCGCCACCTGTCTCGACAAACTGTTCCGGAAATCGTGCATGGTCAGCAGAATACCCTCCAACCCCAAATCGGCATTGAACGAATCCTGAATTCGTTTGATCGTGGTCATCAAACGTCCCAAACCTTCCATCGCATAGTATTCGCATTGCACCGGGATTAGAACGGAGGACGCGGCGACCAGCGCATTCAGGGTCAGTAGGCCCAGTGCCGGGGGGCAGTCTAAAATGACCGTTTGGTAGGAATTGGCCACATCCTCCAACACGCGTTTCAGGACTTGCTCACGATGAGACACCGACACCAGCTCCACCTCTGCGCCGGCAAGGTCCGAATTCGAAGGAATAAGGACTAATCGAGAGACCGCCGTAGATTGGATCACTTCAACAGCCTTGGTCTCGCCGGTGAGGCAATGGTAAATGGTATGGGTCAGGCCTTTGGGATCCACTCCAAACCCGCTGGTGGTATTGGCCTGAGGGTCCATGTCCACCAAGAGGACAGACTGGCCGATGATGGCTAGTGAAGCAGCAAGATTCACCGAAGTGGTTGTTTTTCCTACTCCACCCTTTTGATTGGCCACTGCCACTATCTTTGCCACAGGATCGCCCTTTGGTTGGAGAAAGGCTACAACTTGACCGTTGTTCCACGTGGAACATAGATCATATTCGGATCAGGCATTGGCTGTTGCTTCCAACACCGTCAATACCCTGGTTCCCAAACCGAACGGTAGATTAAAAGACAGCTCGTTGACGAGCCGAAGCCCATAGGATT
>JBFFYZ010000048.1:0-9222 GCA_041568895.1 Nitrospiraceae bacterium | reverse complement strand
GGCTTGTGGCCTTGGCCGAGGGCGGCTCCATGACACGAGTGACCAGTGTTTCCGTAGGAGGCGGTTCTTCCGGTGGGGGGACGTTGAGGCCGGGGTCGGCCCGCAGTTGAACCGCCGGCTTCTTTGGCTCCGGACTCGGAGGAGGGGATGCAGCGGATAGTTCCGGGGCCGGCTCTTGCGCGGGCTCGTCTTTGTGAGCGGGCACCTGTTCCGCCGGGGCCTGTGACGACTCCTGTTGGGTCGGGGCTTCACGAGGCGCAGTCCGGCGAACCTTCTTGATTGCCTCTAACAGGTCATCCGGGTGAAGTGGTTTTTTCAAGATAGCTTTGACCCCGAGATCCTTGAGGTGTTTCTCATCCAGACGGTCAGAAGCGCTGAGAAGCGCGATGATGGGGGTATGGGCACAAAGGTCATTGCTTCGGAACCCATTGCAGAGTTCCGGGAAGGCCATGCTATCCAGGTGGTAATCGGCGATGATCACCGTGGGGCGGATGCGCTCGACGGCGGCGAGGGCAGACTTCCCGTCCTTGAACCCGACGACCTCATAGCCATTGGAACTCGAGGCCTGTTCAACCAGACGCTGAACCGCCGGGCTGCTGTCGATGACGAAGAGAGGAGAGGCCACGCAACTCTCCAATTTTATTGGATTATTTTTCGATAAACCAGTTTGGAACCTAGCAGACACCTCTTTCTTTGTCAAGAACACCGGGCTTTTTCATCAGGTAATTTTGCAGGTTCTGTGTTTTTGACTTGTCCGGGGGTTGCTGGCTACAATTTTTCCGTTTTCGAGCGCTCGGGCTTTCTTGGCGGGCCCGGGTCAACCTCGGGCTGGTGAGACATGAATACCCCCCAAGTCGTGTTTTTTGACGCAGCCGGCACCTTGTTCCACGTCAAAGGATCCGTGGAAGAGGTCTACCTTCGTTACGCGGAGCCCTATGGGGTGAAGCTCACGCCGGAGTTACGCGAGGCCGTGCGCGCGGCGTTCCACCGCGCCTTCCGCGATGCCCCACCTCCGGTCTTTGCCGTGACCGACCCCGCCGAACTCAAGCAATGCGAGCGACTGTGGTGGTTCGACATTGTCCACAGTGTCTTTTATCGGGCAGGTATGTTCGAAAGGTTCGACGATTACTTTGAGGAAGTCTTTCAGGCCTTTGACGGCCCGTCGCTCTGGGGACTCTATCCCGAGACCTTGGGGGTGCTGAAAGGATTACGGAAAGCCGGATTCGAGTTGGGAGTGATTTCGAACTTTGACACCAGGTTGTTCAGCGTGTTGCGGGGACTCGGCCTGGCGGATCTCTTCCAAACGGTGACGATTTCCAGCCTGGCTCATGCGGCGAAACCGGCCCCCCAGATCTTTCGATTGGCGGTGGAAAAGCACGGGGTGGATCCGCAGGACGCCGTGCACGTGGGAGATAGCCTCCGGGAGGATGCGGAGGGAGCCCGCCAGGCGGGCCTCCGGGCTATTCTCCTGGATCGGGATCTGCCTCAGCGAACCGAAGGGCCTGCCCCCCCATCAGGGACTACCGCAGGTATTCCCACGATTCGTGACCTGGAAGAACTGCCCCGTTTGCTGTCCGTCTGATAATGCTTCCGTGCAAGGCTTCCGCAGCCCGTTCCGGTTCCCATCCCTAGCCCTCATCCGGCTGAATTATCCCGAAGAGGCGCCTCGTACCCGAGCAGCAGCGGGACGACTTCGCTGGCCCGGCCCTGAAGTGAGACGTCGGCGATCCCGCCGTAAGGGGTCGGGTCCCGGTTGACTTCAATGATGAAGGCGCCGGTGGACCGGGCAAGGGGGGCCAGGGAGGCGGCCGGATAGACGAGACCCGAGGTTCCGATAATCAACATGACCTCACAGGAACTGGCGGCCTCGAAGCTGTGGTCCAGCGCGTCTGCGTTCAAAGCTTCGCCGAACCAGACGATATGGGGTCTCAGGAGGCCGCCGCAGGGTCGGCAGGAGGGCGGGATGGAGATCGGGACCTCCCGGTTCTCCTCCACCTGCCCGCACGCGGTACAGCGGACCTTCCAGATGTTTCCGTGCAGCTCGGAAATTTTCCTCGCCCCGGCGGCCTGGTGCAGGCCGTCCACGTTCTGCGTGACCAGCCAAAAACCTTCCAGGCGACGTTCCAGATCCACCAGCGCGTAATGGGCGGGATTGGGCTGTTTGGCGGCGATGACTTCCCGGCGCCAGTTGTACCACTCCCACACGAGCGTAGGGTTCCGGTGAAAAGCCTCCGGTGTGGCGAGGTCTTCCGTGCGGAAATTTCGCCACAGCCCGTCAGGTCCGCGAAAGGTGGGAACCCCACTGTCAGCCGAAATGCCGGCTCCGGTGAGAACCGTCACCCTCGTGGCTCCTGCAACTCGGGAGATGGCTTTCTGTACGAGTGGATGCTGGGACATGGGGTCGTTTCGTTTCGGGCCATTATACGCCACTTTTGTCCTATGGAACGGCCGTGCTATAGTCGATTTGCGTTTGGTTCATTGAGCCAGTTGAGTCCGTTGTGTCCGTTTCTCCGGAAGGCGGATCAATAACGGACCAAACGGACGCAGCGGACCTAACGGACTGAACGGCCGAAAGCTGGAATCGGAGGCCTCTATGCAGCAGACCATGATCGTGGGCGCCGGCTCGGTCGGTGGCTTTTTCGGCGCCCACCTGGCCAAGCGAAACGCCGCCGTCTCGTTCCTGTTGCGGCCAGGAACCCTGCAGGCCGTCCGGGATCGGGGTCTCACCATCCGCAGCGGGAGCGGGACGTTCACTGTCCATCCGCCTGCCGCGGCTGATCCTCGGGAGCTGCCGACGCCGGATCTCGTGATCCTGGCCGTGAAGGCGTATGACCTCGATGCGGCCATGGACCAACTGGCCCCCGTTCTGACGGAGCGGACCGTCCTGTTGACCCTGCAGAACGGCGTGGATGTTGAGGACCGCCTCCTGGCCCGACTCCAACGGGACTGTGTGGTGGGGGGGGTGGCGTACATCTATTCCCGAATCGTCGAACCGGGCGTCATCGAGCACTTCAAAAAGGGCGCGGTTTCGGTGGGTGAGCTCATGGGTCACCGGAGTCCCCGGCTGGAGGGGATTGTGGACCTGTTTACCCGCGCCGAGATCCCCTGTCAGGTCTCGAATGATATTCGCCGGACCAAGTGGGAGAAGATGTGCTGGAACTGCGTCTTCAACCCGTTGACCGTCATCATCAATGACCGGGTTTCCAAGGCCCTGGACCAGCCCGAGCTGCTGGGGGTGATTCGGCAGATTGTGGGCGAGGTGGCTGCCGTGTCGGCCGGGGTCAAAGTCCCCCTGGCCGACGACATGACCGATCGGGTCCTGCGCTGGTCCCAGGAGATCCGGGACATTCACACGTCGATGTATGACGACTGGAAGGGCGGCCGCCCGACCGAGATCGATTCGCTCAATGGGTACGTCGTGCGGCGCGCGCGGGAACTAGGAATCCCCGTGCCGCTCAACGAGGCCTTGACGGCCATCATTAAGGTGCTGACGGAGCGGGAGAAGAGCGGGCCCGGTACCCTGCAGATTGACGGAGCGGTGATCCAGCCGATCGTCCTGGATCGAGAGGCCATGAAGAAATTGCCCGCGGAGCACCAGGTTCCCGATGTGGGGACAGTGTCCTCCGGCCTGCAGGGAAGGGGGATTCGGGTCAAAGGGTTGTTGGACATTCCGGCGCTGGCCGTCAACGCCGATCACGTGACGTTCCATGCACGGGACGGGCAGTTTGCTGCCAGCCTCACCCTGAAGCAAGCCGCTGAATACGGGATATTGATTTACGAGCTGGGCGAGGGGCCGCTCCCGGACGGGAAGGGAGGTCCCTTCAGGCTGGTCGCTCCCGGCCTGGGTGACCTCTGTGCGAATGTGAAAGGGGTCGGCCGGGTCGAGGTCACGGTCGGGCCGGGCAAAGACACGCGCCCTTCCACAAAAGCGGACCACTGAACGGTTGCCTTATCCAGCTCATTGAAGGAGCTGGATCGTTCGCCACCGCTCGGACCGGTACCGAATGATCAGCAGTCCCATTCGGACCAACCAATCAACCACCATCGCTGCCCAGACATAGACCAGGTCGGTTTCCAGCCAGAGGGCGCACATTCCCGCCAGGGGCAATCGCACGCCCCACATCCCGATGACTGTCACCGTGAGAATGTAGGGCGTGTCGCCGGCTCCACGCAGCGACCCCGACAGGACCATGGTCACCGCGAGGGGGATTTGGACCACGGCGACGATTTTCAGAAATAGCGTGCCCAGTTCAATGACCGCCTGGTCTTCGGTAAACGCGCGCAGCAGGGCATAGGGAAAAAAGAAGAACAGCAGACCCATACCGGCCATAAGCAGGGCCGCCATGCGATTGGCTTCCCAATTTTCCAGCTTCGCGCGGATATATTTCCCCGCGCCGATACTCTGTCCGACCAGGGTGGCGGCCGCCACCGCAAACCCATAGCCGGGCAAAAACGAAAAGGCCTCGATGGACAGCCCGACCTGATGCGCGGCGTAAGCCACGGTCCCGTAGAGGAAGACCAGCTTGGTAAAGGCCAACACGCCGAACTGTTGAACCAGCCGTTCGCCGAACACGGGCGTTCCGACGTCGCTGACCGCCCGGATGAGGTCCCCGCGCACCCTGGTCGCCGGGGCCAGCAACGGACGGCAGCGGGTCAGCAGGAACAGGACCCCGACGCTTTCCGCGGCCCCCACCGCCATGGCGGCGCCGTTGATGCCTAGATCCGGGAATCCCCAGGCCCCGTAGATCAGGGGGTAAGCCAGGTTGACGTGCAGGACATTGACTCCGATCGTGGCATACATGGGGGTCCGCGTGTCTCCGGTCCCATGGAGGACCGCGGAGAGCACCTGGATCAGGATCGACAACGGTATCACGAGGAAGATAATGTCGATGTACGGCCCGGCGAGCAGCCTGACCTCAGGCGTGGCGCCAAGGAGCTCCATGGCGGGTCGGCTGAGGGTCAGGCCGCCGACCATGATGAGGACGGCTCCGAGGAGGGCCAGCCCGACCACGTGCGTCGCAGCTTCCTTGGCATCGGTCACGCGCCGTGCTCCCCAGAGCTGGGCGATCACTACCGTTGCCCCCACCGACAGCCCAGCGATAACGGTCAAGGCGAAGAAGACCAGGACCTGACCTAGCCCCACCGCCGCGATCGCCGGCGCGCCCAGCCCTCCGACGAGAAAAATATTGAGGATGCCACCGGTTCGCTGCAACAGACTGCTGACGGTCACCGGAAGCGCCAGCGTCATCACGGCGCGGCGGAGCTGTCGGAGCTGGCGCGCCCGCTTGGGCTGTCGCGCGTGGCGGTCCGGCCTGGCGCTTCGGGTTTGCCAGGCTCCTGTCCGTCTCTCTTTCATAGGCCCCAAAAGATTGTTGCAGAGCTGATCAGAAAGTGGTCGGCTTCCGGTATCCTATCAGAGACAAGGGGCGTTGGCGTAGCACAGGCGGCTTCTGGACAATCCCCTGGCGCTTGTGTAGGGTGCCGGGGAGGCTTCGGGAAAGACAATTTCATTGGGATCTTCCACCAGCATGCCATCTCCTGAAACGGCCGGCTCCTTTCGACTGTCCAAATCCAAATACCTTGCCGGACTGCAATGTCACAAGCGCGTGTATCTGGAAGTCCGAGCCCCGGAGCTCGCCAGCGAACCGGATGAACAGACCCAGGCAATCCTGGACATGGGGACCGCGGTAGGCGAATTGGCTCGCCAGCGGTTCCCCGGCGGGATATTGGTCGAGGCCGACTACCGACACCCCACCGAGGCCCTGGCCCGTACCGCAGCGCTTCTCCAGGATCAGTCCGTGCCGGCCATCTTTGAAGGGGCCGTGGTCTTCAACAAGGTGTTAGTTCGGGTGGATGTCCTGGAGCGGGTGGGGACGGCACCTGATGGGAGGCCCAGCTGGCGTCTGATCGAAGTGAAATCCGCCACCAAGGTGAAGGACGTCTATGTGAATGACGTAGCCCTTCAAGCACACGTGCTGGAGGGGGCCGGGGTGCCGATGGCCGGCGCCGCATTGATGCACGTCAATACCCAGTATCTCCATCAGGGCGGTGATCTCGACCTGGATCAACTCTTTACCTGTGTGGATTTGACCGCCCTGGTCTCGGAGCGCCAGGCTGACGTGGGCGCTCGACTTGCAGAAATGCAGGCGGTCTTGGCCGACCCACTCCCGCCCGCCATTGAGCCTGATCACCACTGTCACACCCCGTACGAGTGCCCCTTTTGGGACCATTGCACCAAGGACAAGCCGGCTCGGTGGGTGTATTACCTCCCGGGGGGGGCCACGACGATCCAGCGCCTGGTCGGGCAGGGGATCAAGACCATGGACGAGATCCCGTCCGGATTCAAACTCACGCCCATCCAGCGCCGAGTCAAAGAGGATGCCGAGTGGATCAGTCCGGGGCTGCTCGGGGCTCTGGGGACGGTCCGGTTTCCGGTCCACCACCTGGACTTTGAGACCTTCAATCCGGCCCTACCCAGGTTCCCATTCACCAGACCCTATCAGACCCTGCCGGTGCAGTGGTCGAACCATGTCGAGACGGAGGACGGACAGGTCCGGCACGAGGAGTTCCTCAGCGTGGACCTGAAGGATCCTCGGGAAGCCGTCGCTCTCACGCTGTTGGAGTCCTTGGGTCGGGAGGGAAGCATCTGCGTGTATTCCGGCTATGAACGGGCCGTGCTGGAGAGCCTGGCTCTGGCCCTGCCGGCACTCAAGCGAGAGCTGGAGCAGGTCATGGCTCGTCTCTGGGACCTGTTCCCCGTACTCCGTGAACATTATTACCATCCGAGCTTCAACGGATCCTTTTCGATGAAATCCGTGCTCCCGGCCCTGGTTCCTTCCATGGACTACGGGAATCTCGATATTCGGGAGGGGGGCGTGGCCGCCCTGTACTACTATCGTATGGTGTTTGAGGAGACCGACTGGGTGGAGAAAGAGCGGATTCGCCAGGCTCTCCTGGCCTACTGCGCGCGAGACACGCTGGGAATGCTGGAAATACGCCGTGCGCTTGCAGGGAAGGTCATAAACGACCGACATACCTGATCTGACTATTTTTCTTTTTTCTCCTTTTTTTCCTTTTTCTCTTTTTCGCCTCCACCACCCCCTCCGCCGACTCCTCCGGTGCCATCCCCGCCCGAGCCTGATCCTTCCGCGCCCGAACCGGAGGCAACTTGCAGAAAGTCCGACCGTCCGTCGGCATATTTAATCAGGAGAAAACTCGCGAGGTCCGGAAAGTTGGCGGTGGCGGTGGCCTGATAGGAAATAGGGTTGTTGTCGCCCAGGCTTACGGCCACCGTGTAATATTTTAACGGCGGGACCGGCCTGAACCCGATGGACGCCAAGTTGTCGGAATAGAGGCTGATGTCCGCATAATAGGCGGTCTCAAGCTTCTCGATGGTGTGGAGGGCCATCTCACCCTCCACCATTTTAGCCTGCTTCGTGAAATGATTGTAGGCGGGGAGGGCCACCGCGGCCAGAATCATGATGATCAGGACCACGATCATCAACTCGACCAGGGTGAGTCCTTTGGAGTTGTTGAGGAGGTGCCAACGACCCACTGCTCGACTCGCCATTCACGACCTGGGTACAGAAAGGCGGAAACGGTTCAGCACTTCTTTGATTTTTTCGCTCTCGGCCTGGGCAATCTGCAGTTGCTCGCGCATCTCCGAATTCGAAGAGGGGCTGGCCTTGAGGGTATTGGTCAAACGGGAGAGGGCCCCTTGCGCGGCGGCATCATGCTCGCCGATTTTTTGTAACGTCTGATCCAGATTCTGTGCCACCTGGTTCAGGGTCTCGGCCAATTCCTGAAGCTCGTCTTTTTCCCTGAGGCGGATCCGGAGTGCCAGGTTTCCTTCGGCCATTTCCTTGGCGCTCTTCTCGATCCGATACAGAGGGCCGGCCAGCCGGTGGGTCAGATAGATGCTGAGGAAGGCCGAGAAAACGATAAGGCCGATCATGGCCGGGCCGAGTGCCGGACCGAGCGTGGCGCTGAGGGAGAGAAAATGTTGGGCGGCCTGTGCCCGTTCCTCGATGGGCGCGTTAGAGACGAGTTTCAGCGCCGGCAGGATATAAGGTGTGAGAAAAGCCAGCCCAAAGATAAGAAGCGAGTAAATGAACAGGAACACGCCGATCCAGAGGGCGTAGGTTGTTTGGATTTTGTGAACGTAGAATTGCTTTCTCCAGAGGGGAGGCGGAGTCCCGGCAGGGGCGGCCGCGACGGCACCTTTTGAAGGTTCCATAGAATCACCTAAACAAAAAGGTAGAAAGGCTCGTGATCCTAGCTGCTAAAAGCGATCGGTTTTGAGGCTGAATTAAATAATTTGGCGGGTTGTAAAGTCAAGATTGGCCACGTGTGGCCGGGTGTCTGCTGACCAGTTGGAAGAGTGAAATGATCAGATCGTCGAGGACTTATGGGAGGCAGGGTTTCTGTAATTTATCAAACGACTAGGGGCCATGACGTCGTGTTGACTCGGTGCCCTACTTGGCTTTTTTATCTTTTTTACCCTTATCTTTATCTTTGTCCTTATCTTTGTCTTTTCCGCCACCGGAATCTCCACTTCCGGAGTCACCACCGCCACTTCCGCCGCCCGATCCGCCGGAATCTCCTCCGGACCCTCCTCCGGATCCTCCACCGGACCCACCGGGATCTCCGCCGGACCCGCCGCTTCCCGAGCCACCCGACCCGGAACCATTGGTGCTGACCTTTAGGAATTCCGTCCTTCCATCTCCATATTGGATGAGCAAAAAGCTTTCCAAATCGGGAGTCTTGGCGGTAGCGGTGGCCTGGTAGGCGACGGCTTGCCCATCTCCCAAGGTAACAGCCATCGTGTAGTACTTGAGCGGCGGGACCGGACTATACCCGAGCGCCCCGAGCTTATCCGTGTAGGTACCGGTTTCAATGAAATAGTTTTGTTGCAGCTTTTCGATATCGTGGACCGCCATTTCGCCCTCGACCATCTTGGCCTTTTTCATGAATTGATTGTAGACGGGAATGGCGATCGCGGCGATGATGCCCACGATCCCCAAGGTCACCATCAATTCCAAGAGGGTCATGCCGAACGTATTATTCAAGCGCGACCACCTGGGCAGGGCTGTCCTTGTCCGGTGTGAACACATCTTAGTTGCTGTGCCGGTCGTCGCGGTACCAGAGGGCACCGCCGGACCCGCGGTACCGCTGTCGAAGACCTACAACGGCAACGTCGCCGACACCGGATACCCGGCCCCG
>JBFFYZ010000047.1:0-9314 GCA_041568895.1 Nitrospiraceae bacterium | reverse complement strand
TTCTTCAGTCAGGCGTTCGACAATGGCAATGGCCTTTTTCGCGGAGGCTTCATCGACCGCAGCGATGGTAACGATCCCCGTGTCTTCCACGTTGACCTTCACCCCGCACTCCGCAATGATGCTCCGGATCATCTTGCCTCCTGGCCCGATGACATCGCGGATTTTGTCCTGCTTGATCTTCATCGTGAAGATTCGGGGAGCGAAGGCGGACAAGTTCGTCCGCGGGGCTTTCAAGGCCTCTTCCATCCGATCCAGGATGTAGAGGCGGCCTTTCTGAGCCTGCTCCAGGGCCTGCCGCATCAGCTGAGGGGTGATGCCGGCAATCTTGATATCCATCTGGAGCGCCGTCACCCCGTCCCTGGTGCCGGTCACCTTAAAATCCATGTCGCCCAAGTGATCCTCTAATCCCAGGATGTCGGACAGGACGGTCACCCGGTCGCCTTCCTTGATCAGACCCATCGCAATCCCCGCCACGGGACGCTTGATCGGCACACCGGCATCCATCAGCGCGAGGGTTCCCCCGCAGACCGTCGCCATCGATGAGGACCCGTTCGACTCCAGGATGTCGGAGACCAGGCGCAAGGTGTAAGGAAACTCTTCTTTGGTGGGGATCACCGGGCGGAGCGCACGCTCGGCCAAGGCCCCGTGCCCCACTTCCCGTCGGCCAGGCGAGCGGAGCGGTCGGGCTTCTCCGACGCTAAAGGGCGGGAAATTATAGTGCAGCATGAAGGTGCGATAGTATTCGCCCTCCAGGCCGTCAATGCGCTGCTCGTCTTCCGTCGTGCCCAGCGTCACGACGGCGAGGCCCTGCGTCTCCCCTCGCGTAAAGAGCGCGGACCCGTGTGTCCGCGGCAGGATCCCTACCTCGCAGGTGACCTTCCGGATGTCGGCGGGTCCCCGGCCGTCGGCACGGGTCCCCTTTTCCAGAATCATGTTCCGGACCTCGGCATATTCCAGGGCGTGGAACACCAGCTTGATGTGCCGGGTTCGGGCCTGATCCTCAGTTTGGAGCTTTTCGATCGTGTCCTGGAGAATTTGATCCAACCGTTCCTGCCGGGCCGTTTTGTTGGGAATCAGGATGGCTTCCCGAACCGGAGCCAGCACCATTTGCCGAACTTCCTCGGAAAGGGCCGGATCGATCTGTTCCGCTTGGACCGTCCGCTTCGGTCGTCCGGCCTTCGCTCTCAGCTCCCGGATCTTGGACACGATCTTCTTGATCTCCGCATGGGCCAGCTCGATGGCGTCGATCATCACCGATTCCGGCTGCTCGTTGGCGCCCCCTTCCACCATCATCACCGCGTCGGCGGTGCCGGCCACGACCAGGGTGAGGTCGCTCTTCTCCAGGGTCTCGAGGTCCGGGTTGACCAGAAACTGGCCGTTCACCCGTCCGATCTTCACCCCCGCCACCGGGTCCTCAAAAGGCACGTCGGACAGCACCAAGGCCGCCGAGGCGGCCGTGATCGCCACCACGTCCGACGTTCCTTTCTGATCCGCCGAGAGGACCGCCGCGATCACCTGGGTTTCATAATAATAGCCTTCGGGGAACAGCGGCCGAATCGGCCGATCGATCAAGCGGCTGGTCAGGACTTCCTTTTCCGAGGGCCGCCCCTCCCGCTTGAAATAGCCGCCCGGGATCTTGCCCGCCGCATAGGCCTTTTCTTGGTAATCCACGGTCAGGGGGAGAAAATCGATGCCCGCCTTCACGGTTTGAGACGCCACCGCCGTGGCCAGGACGACGGTATCGCCATACGAGGCCAACACCGCCCCTCCCGCTTGCTTGGCCATCCGTCCGGTTTCTAATCGGAGCTGGCAGCCTGCCAGGTCCATCTCCACTACATGCACCATTGCTCTCGTCTCCTTTTCCTTCCTGTTCCGCAGATGTCCACAAATATAGACTCAGAAGCAGTGCTGAGTGATGAGTGCTGAGGACTGAGCAAGAAATTCTGCCCCAATTTTTACCTCAGCACTGAGTCCTCAGTCCTCAGCACTTTTTTAAGTTTATATTGGTGTGCACCTGCGGTAACAGCCCTACTTTGCTCCCGCGTACAGGGTGCGGGAGCGCAGGCAGGTGGTTGGTTATTTCCGGATGCCGAGGCGTTCCAAGACCGCCCGGTATCGCTCCACATCCACCCGTCGCAGGTAATCCAACAACCGGCGCCGCCGGCCGACCAACTGCAACAGGCCCCTTCTTGAATGATGATCCTTTTGATGGGACTTGAAGTGCTCGGTGAGATAGGTAATCCGATTGGTCAAGACCGCGATTTGGACCTCCGGAGATCCGGTATCGCCGTCATGCTTCCGGTGTTGCGTGATCACATCCCTTTTCAGTTCCTTGGTCAATGCCATTGTTGCTCCTCTCCTCTTGCTTCCTTGCTGACCGCCTTGACGGCATGGATTGCCGGCTAGGCGGTCTCCGCTTAGCTTTCCATTTGCCCGTCCACAAACACCTTGAGGATCGCCACCTGGCGGTCCCCCTCGCGACTCAGATCCTTCCTCCCGGCCACACGCGGTTCCGAAATTTTCCCAAGAGCCAGAAACCGGCCGGTGGCATTTTTTACCCGAACCAGCTGTCCGATCGACCATTCTGCAGGGTCGGTTTCCGATTGCCGCAGGAGATCACCGAGACTCACCGGAGCGCCATGCTTCACCCGTTTCTCAGCCGCCTCCATGACCACGACGGCCGGGAACGCCTTCAGGGCTTCATCGAGAGGGAGCAGGTGTTCGGACAACTGACCTGGCTGTTCCCGTCGGAGCTTGGCCCGGATTTCCTCAATGCTGAGGGCTTGTTCTATCCGAAGGGGCCCCACTCGGAGCCTCTCGAGGGTCCGGAGGTGTCCGCCGACTCCAAGGGTCTCGCCGATATCTGCACAGAGGGTTCGGATGTAGGTCCCCTTGGAGCAGACCACCTGAAGCTCCACATCGGTCCCGGCCAGACTCGTCACCTCGATGTGGTGCACAGTCACCAGGCGATGCCCCCGCTCCACTGTCCGGCCGGCACGGGCGGCCTTGTACAACGGAACGCCGCCGACCTTCACTGCCGAATACATGGGCGGCAATTGGGCCACGCGTCCCTGAAACCGACCGACCGCCGCTCGAATGGCCTCTTCAGTGAGACCCTCCGTGGGACTGCGTCGGATCACCGTCCCGGTGGCATCTTGGGTATCAGTGGTCTCCCCCAGGCGCAGCAGGGCACGATACTCTTTGTCCCAATCCAGCAGGTACTCCGCAATCCTAGTGGCTTTCCCGATCAAGATCGGCAGGACCCCGGTCGCGGCTGGATCGAGCGTCCCCCCATGGCCAATGCGGGGCTCGCCGAGGAGGCCGCGAAGCTTGGCCACGACATCGTGCGATGTCCACCCCATCGGCTTGTTGATAGTGAGTATTCCGTCGCCGAGGGCCACCCCCGCCACCGTCCCCTTGTCCACCACCGTGCCCATCAAATGAGAAGCCTCTTGTTGACTCTTCGCGGTCACCCGAACGGTCAGGCTCCAGAACCTTCGCCTTCGGGACGTCCCTCTTCCTGTTGAAGCCCCTCCAGCAGATGCAACACGCGCTCTCCTCGCACCCGGCCCTCGTCTTTATGAAAGACCAATTCGGGGGTGTACCGGAGGTGGAGCCGGCGACCCAGTTCGGCCCGCACGAATCCGGCGGCCTTGTCGAGCACCGCCAGAGTGGCGGCCTCCTGGCCTTCGTTCTGAAACGTGGAGACGTACACCCGGGCCAACCGCAAATCATCCGTGACTTCCACGTCGGTGACCGTCACGAATCCCACGCGGGGGTCTTTGGTCTTACGCATGAGGATGTCGGCGACTTCCGCCCGAATTTGATCCGCCACTCTGGTGGCCCGTTTATAGGTGGCTTTCGACATCGTGATCCAACCGCGGCTGTTACAGCAATTCGATCTGAGAGCGGACCATCTCAAGGTTTGGAACCGCCCGGATGAGGTTCAGCGCCTGGTCCAGCACCTGGTTCACGTGGGTTTTCTCGTTGGCCACGCAGGCAATGCCGAGCACCGCCTTCTGCCAGAGATCCTGATCCCCCACCTCCGCCACGGACACGTTGAACTTGCCCCGCAGCCGATGTTTCAGGCTCAAGAGCACCTGGCGTTTCGCCTTCAGTGAATGGCCATCCGGAATAAACAATTCGACTGTACAGAGCCCGACGATCATGCCTGAGGCAGCGTGGCTGGCTGGGGGAGAATGGTAGAACCCTGATCAGAGTTTGGTCGCCACTTTGTCCATGGCGTACGCCTCGATCACGTCCCCGACCTTGAGGTCGTTGAAGTTCTCGACGCCGATCCCGCATTCATACCCCTGTTGGACCTCCCGAACGTCGTCCTTGAACCGGCGAAGAGATCCCATCTTGCCTTCATAGACGCTCACTCCGTCACGGACCACGCGGACCCCCGCACTGGTTCGGGAGATCGCCCCATCGGTCACATAGCACCCCGCCACGACCCCCACCTTGGGAACCGTAAAGAGTTGGCGGACTTCGGCTCGGCCCAGCACCCGCTCCTTGAAAGTGGGCTCCAGCAACCCTTCCATGGCCGCTTTAATATCGGAGATGGCGTTGTAAATCACCGAATAGAGCCGGACATCCACTCCTTCCCGCTCGGCCAGGCCGGCGGCTTTCGGTTCGGGCCGGATATTGAACCCGATGATGATCGCACCGGAGGCGGAGGCCAGCAGCACATCCGTTTCGGTGATGGCCCCGACCCCGGTATGGATCACCCGAAGTCGTACGGCCGGGCCCGAAAGTTTTTCCACGGCCTCGGACAGCGCTTCGGCCGAGCCCTGCACGTCCGCCTTGATGACGAGGGGCAGTTCCTTGACTTCCCCTTCCTTGATCCGCGCGTACAGGTCATCCAGCGTCACGCGGGTGGACCCGGCCGCCAATTCCGCGGTCCGTTGTTTTTGCATCCGGGCCTGGGCAATTTCCCGGGCCACCCGCTCATCGTTTACCGCAACGAACGTATCGCCCGCGGACGGCACTCCTGGCAATCCGATCACCTCGACCGGCAGGGAGGGCCCCGCCTCGGTGACCTTCTCTCCCCTATCGTTGGCCAGGGCGCGCACCCGACCGCTGAACACCCCGACGACAAACGCATCCCCTGCCCGGAGCATCCCGCTCTGGACCAGGACCGTCGCGACCGGACCCCGCCCCCGATCCAGCTTGGCCTCCAACACCGTGCCCTTTGCCAGCCGTTTGGGGTCAGCTTTCAACTCCAAGACTTCGGATTGAAGCAGGATCATTTCCAAAAGCGATTCGAGCCCGGTTTTCTGTTTGGCCGAGACCTCCACAAAAATGGTCTGGCCGCCCCAGGCCTCCGGAATGAGGTTATGCTCGGCCAAGGCGTGCTTGACCCGGTCCGGGTTGGCGCCGGGCTTGTCCACTTTGTTGATCGCGACAATCATGGGGACGTTGGCTGCGGTGGCGTGGTTGATTGCCTCCACGGTTTGGGGCATGACCCCGTCGTCGGCCGCGACGACCAGGACGACGATGTCGGTGATCTTGGCTCCCCGAGCCCGCATGGCCGTAAACGCCTCGTGGCCCGGAGTATCGAGGAAGGTGATGGGCTTGCCATGCTCGAGGACCGTATAGGCCCCGATGTGTTGCGTGATCCCGCCCGCTTCCTGTTCCGTCACCTTGGTCTGCCGGATCGCGTCCAACAGCGAGGTCTTGCCGTGGTCCACATGCCCCATGATGGTCACGACCGGAGGCCGGGGTTCCAGGTGTTCGTCGCCTTCCCCTTCGGCCGCCTCCTCGAGCAATTCCTCACCCTCTTTCTCGGTGGACACTTCCGCCTTCAGTCCCAGGCCCTCGGCGATCAGCATCGCCACGTCCATGTGCATGGGCTGGTTCAAGGTCAGCATCTGGCCCATTTCCATTAATTTCCTGATCACGTCGGCGTGCCGTTGGCCGACCAGTTCGGCAAAATCTTTGACGGTCAGTCCCGCGGTCAGCTTGATCACTTTCTTCCGCGGCTTGGTGATCTCCGCCACCGAGGAAGGCTGGCTATGGCGGGTTCGCTCCTCCCGCCGATGCACTGGAATGGCCCGAAGGTCCTGCCACCGCGCGGCATCCTCCCGGACATTGAATTCCTCTTCGGTTCGCATGCGACCGGATTTGCGGGCCCGCTTTCCCTTGTCTTTCTGTGCACCCTCCTGCTCGGTCACCGGGCCGGCAGCTACGCCCTTTTTCTTTTCCGGACGCCGATCCTGTTCAGGAGCGACCGCCGCGGAGGGGGCCGAAGGGGCGGCCTGCGCCGTCACACCGGCCGGCGCACTGGGATGCACATGGGGCTCTCGGGCGGACGCGGCCCGTTCGGCCCCGCGTTCGACCAGGGGCAGAGACTCGCCAACGGGAGCCTCTCGGGGGAGCGCCGTGTCCGCACGCTCGGCACCGATCGGGGACAGACCCGGCGGAGCCATCTCCGTGGGTGGCGCCCCCAGCGGAGGCTGCCCTTCCGAGACCGGCGCGGCCGCGGCGGCCGGCTC
Source organism: Nitrospiraceae bacterium (assembly GCA_041568895.1). Taxonomy (GTDB): domain Bacteria; phylum Nitrospirota; class Nitrospiria; order Nitrospirales; family Nitrospiraceae; genus JBFFYZ01. The sequence continues at coordinate 2,817 of JBFFYZ010000047.1, read as the reverse complement.
ACCGGCAATTTCTTCTTCGGTCTTTTTCCGCTTGATCAGGATCCGACGCTTGTCCGCCTTCGGAGGCTCCTCCACTTCAGCGGGAGCGGATTTCGCGGCAGCGCCTTTGGAAGTTTCCCTGGTGGTTTCTTTAGGGATATGTTTCGACTTGCGGGTGGCCGTCTCTTTTTTGGTCTCCTTGGACTCGTCCGCTTTTGCAGCGCCCTTTCCGGAGTGTTTGCCTTCGGGCATCAACTTTTCGAGCGCTTTTTCCACCGAGGCCTCATCCAGCGCGCTGCTGTGCGAGGCCACCGGGATGCCCATTTTTTTCAGCTCGGGAATCAGTTCCCGGTTTTCCATCCCGAGCTTCTTGGCCAGTTCATACACTCTCATGCCTGGTCATCTCGCTGTGTTCGTCGTGATCTCCGGGACCCGATTGGGGCTCCGGCTGGGCCAGAGGAGATTCCGCCGTTTCGTCGGCAGATTCGGCGTGGGCGTCCTGTTGGGCGCGGGCAGCTTCCTCTTGCACACGCAGTGCCTCGGCCTCCTCAGCCATCGCTTCCTTGATTTCCTTGTCGCGCTCGACCTTTTCCTTTTCGTACTCGGTCGCGCTGATGATATCGATCTTCCACCCGGTCAATCTGGCGGCCAGACGTACGTTCTGCCCGTTTTTCCCGATCGCCAGGGACAATTGGGAGTCGGCCACGACCACCAGGGCCGACTTTTTCTCTTCGTCGATTCCGACCTTTTCAATGGAGGCCGGGTTCAAGGCCTCGGCGATAAAGACGCGGGGATCAGAAGTCCAGGCGATAATGTCGATCTTTTCCCCCCGCAACTCCCGGACCACGGCTTGCACCCGAGACCCTTTGATGCCGACGCAGGCGCCGACGGGATCCACCGCCTTGTCCCGCGAACTCACCGCAATTTTGGTCCGATCCCCTGGCTCCCGGACGATTCCCTTGATCTCCACGATTTTTTCCCCCACCTCGGGAACTTCGAGTTCGAACAATTTGGCGACGAATTGCGGATGGGTCCGTGTCAGAATGACTTGCACGTCTTTGGGGGTGCGCCGCACCTCCAGCAACATCGCCTTGATCCGATCGCCCCTCCGATAGGATTCCCTGGGAATCTGTTCTTGAATCGGCAGGACAGCTTCGGTCTTTCCAATGTCGATGAGATAGTTTCGCCGCTCCTGGCCGAGGATGATTCCGTTGATCAAATCCCCTTGCCGGGTGGCATATTCTTTCTGCACCGCCTCCCACTCGGCTTCCCGGACCTTCTGGCAGATCACCTGCTTGGCGGTCTGGGCCGCGATGCGCCCCAATTCATCCATTTCGATGACGTTCCCGATTTCATCCCCCACCTCAGCCTCGCTGTCCACTCGACGGGCCTCTGCGATGGACACTTCTGCTTTGGGATTGGTGACGGTCTCCACAATCGTCTTGAGCGAGACGACGTTGATTTCCCCCGTCTTGGGATCGATCTGGACCTGGATGTTTTCCCCCTGCCCAAACCGCTTTTTGGCCGCCGTTTGAAGGGCGGCCTCCACGGCGCCGAGCACCTTGGCTTTGTCGATTCCCTTCTCGCGTCCGATCTGATCGATGACCGCAATGAGTTCTCGGTTCATAGGGGCTACTCTCCGATTACTGCGACTCGTCGTTGGGTCACACCCGGGGTCGAATACCTCACCATAGTCAGGCCCTCTGCTCTACGAGAGTAGCGACGAGTGGTGAAAGACCCTCCGCTCCGCTTCCCTCAGGAGTTAAAATTCGACCTCTAATCGGCCTTCCGCGATGGAGTCCCATCCTATTGTCATGGTCGGGGTCTCGGTCGGTTGCCGAACGGTCCGATCCCGTGACGCCGGCTTGGACTGCACGGTTACCCCGGTCTCGTGGACCTCGAGCACGTACCCGACCACGGACCAATGCCCCTCCTGGGGCACCCTGAGTTTGATGCGGACCAATTTTCCCAGTGCCCGCTGGAAGGCCTCTCGATTTTTGAGGGGTCGGTCCAGCCCCGGAGAAGACACCTCCAGGGTATAGGCGTGGGGAATCGGGTTCTCCACATCGAGTGCGGGACTCAGCGAGAGATGAACCTGCTCACAATCGTCCAGGCTCACCCCGTCCGCCCTATCGATGAAGACACGGACCACGGTCCGCGATCCGTGTCCCGCACATTCCACTTCGACCAAATTTAGGCCCAGCGCCCGGACGATGGGGCTAGCGATCGTCTGCACCCGTTCAGCCAACTGCCGCGCGTCCACGTTCACCCGGACCAAACAAAAAAGTGGGCCCAGGCCCACTTCAAGCGTCCCAGAATACCATTTTCCTAAAGAGGGGCGCAAGGGGCACGCCGGTCCGGGAAGGCTTCTGACGCCGACACCAAGGCAGGGGAAACCCTTGCCTCCGACCGACAGAACGGGCTCACATGCCGACGGCCCGCCGGAAGCTGGCCGCCAGTCGGCGGGTGACGTCCCCGGGCCGGCCGGACCCCACCGGCGCCTCGTCTACCCGGACCACGGGCATCACCTCGACGGTGGTGCCGGACAACAAGACTTCGTCCGCGGTCCGCAACTCCTCCAGCCAGACCTGACGTTCCTGGACCGGAATGCCTTCCTTCTTGGCAAGCTCGAGCACAACGGTTCGGGTCACACCGGACAGGATACGGTCTCCTTCGGGAGGGGTGGCTAGGACGCCATGCTTGACCAGCATCACATTGCTGACGGCCCCCTCCGTCACCTCCCGACCCCGCACGAAGATGGTTTCAAACGCCCCGGCCTCCAGGGCCCGCTGACGGGCCAGCACATTGGGGAGAAGATTCACACTTTTAATGTCACAC
>JBFFYZ010000046.1:0-9374 GCA_041568895.1 Nitrospiraceae bacterium | reverse complement strand
CGGCGCCGAGGCCAAGGAAATTCCGCCCGGCCGGTATACCGTCATCCTTGAGCCCGCGGCCGTCCTGGGATTAGTGAGCTGGATGATCTGGACGCTGGACGCGAAGGCCTATGAAAAGAACACGAGCCCCTTCAGCGGCAAGCTGGGCTCGCGCAGCGTGGACCCGCGGCTCACGCTGCGCAACCTGCCGGACCATCCGGATTTGCTCGGGATGGGGTTCACCGGTGAAGGCTTGCCGACCACCGACCTGGCCTGGATCGAGGACGGCGTGCTGACCCAATTGGCCTATGATCGATTCACCGCCCGGGCGCACCGGATCGAGCGCATTCCCACGCTGGACGCGCCCTGTTTGATCGGGGCCGGCCCCAAGGAGAGCGCGGCCGAAGGGGTGGAAGCCCTCGTTCGGGGAACGGAGCGAGGCATCTTGGTGCGGAACTTCTGGTACATCCGGAGTGTGAACCCCACCGACCTCACGCTGACGGGGATGACCCGGGATGGAACCTTCCTCATCGAAGGCGGAAAGATGACCCGCGCGGTTCGAAACTTCCGGTTTCACGACAGCCCGCTTCGGGCCTTCAATCACCTGGAAGCCTTCACGGCTCCGGTAGAGGCCACCACCGGGGAAGGCGGCAAGATGCTGGTGCCGGCCCTGAAAATCTCGGACTTCAATTTTTCGAGCGTCACGCGGTTCTGAAGCTCAGGTGGCGGGTGATTGGAACCGCTTCAGCTGCTCGGCGAGCATGCCGGCGACCTGAGTCAGATCGAAGGGCCAAGCGTAGCGGATGGTGACGGACGGGTGGTTGGCGCGAAGGTCCTCCAGAATCGCCGGGATCTCCAGCTCGGAGTGGCTGCCGCCTGGGGTGAACATGGAAGGGATCACGGTAATGTCCTTGACGCCGGCCGCGATGAGCCCTTCCACCGCCTCACTGACCGTGGGGGCGCAGAACTCGTTGTAGGCAAGCGCGAACAGGGCGCCGTTTAGGAGCGATTGCAGCTGGGCAGCCAGCGCTTCCAATCCGCTCCGATAGGGGTCCGTCTCCGGCGTACGCGGCCAGTGACGCAGGCTGAGCTCCAACTCCATTTCTTCATGGGTGGGGGGTGCGCCGGACCCGCGCCGCTGCCCTTCCAACGCCTTGAGCCTTGCCAGTCGATCCCGGGGAAAATCCCTGGGGATCCCCCCGTGCCCGACCAGCACGATGCCGCGCCGGAGTGGTTCAGTCATCGGGTGCGTCTCCCTTTTCCCGTCGGCCGCTTGCCGGCGATTACTCGCGGCTTCGTTAGCTCGGAAAATTCGGCCCACAACACCGTGTGATCAGAAGGTTGCGGAGCGATCCGAGGGGCCATGTCCACCTCGGCCTTGACGCAACGCTCCGCCAGGGGCGCGGTCGCCATGATGTGGTCGATTCGCCATCCCTTGTTGGCATCCACGGAGCTGGGCTGGCGATAATCCCAAAAGGTGTACTGTAGCCGGTCGGGGTAGAGCTTCCGGAACACGTCGATAAAACCCCAGTCCGCGGTTTTTTTATAGGCGTGCCGGACGTCTTCGTGAAAGCAAACGTGGGTCAGGTGGGTTTGAGGGCTGTGGACGTCAATGGGTTCCGGAGCCACGTTCATGTCCCCGCACCAGATCGCGGGGCGACTCGGCGACAGGTGTTTCTCGAAATAGGCGCGGAGGCGTTTAAACCACTCCAGCTTGTAAACGTACTTCGGCGAGTCAAGCTTGAATCCCTGGGGGATGTAGGTGTTGAGAATCGGCATGCCCTGGATCACCGCCCGGATGAGCCGCGCTTCGTCGGGTTCCCCGCCGTCATCCAATCCGTAGCTGACCTGTTCAGGAGCGGTGCGGCTCAAGATGGCGACTCCGTTATAGGCTTTCATGCCGCGGAAGGTGACGTGATAGCCGGTGGTTTTCAGTTCCAGCAGCGGGAAGGTTTCGTCCTGGGTCTTGGTTTCCTGAAGGCACAGGACATCGGGTTGGTGACGTTCTAGCCAGGCAAGGACGAGGGGAAAGCGTTTGCGGAGGGAATTGACGTTATAGGTCGCGATCTTCATGGCTCCCTTCCGCTCGCCCGTCTTGCTCGAGTCGGGAGGGACCCGTATTCCCCATCCCGCTTCCGACTACTTTTCGATCTCCACGCCTTTCCAGAAGGCTACGTGACCTTTGATCTTCCTGGCGTCGTCCTTTGGCGAGGGATAGTACCACGCGGCATCCTTATTGACGTGGCCATTGACCACGATGTCGTAATAGCTGGCCACGCCCTTCCACGGGCATGTGGTGTGGGTGTCGCTTTCCCGAAGGAACTCGGGCTTGATGGAATCAGGCGGGAAGTAGGTGTTCCCTTCCACCGATTGGTACTGCTCGCTTTCAGCCAGGACGATTCCGTTCCAAATCGCTCTCGGCATGGCATCCTCCCCTCTTGCCGATAATCAGGCTTTCGAGAAAGGTGGTCGGTCATGCATATTCACGTGCTGCTCTCCATTATATATATCTGAAGGGCGCTGTAAAGACGGAAGACAGAATTTTTCCAACCCCGCCGGGAGATCCAGGAGCCCAGGGAGTTGAAGAAATGCCTCAGGTCTGGCAGTATCACCGGGATTGCCGGTGCGGTGATCGAGCGGCCCTCGGCGTGTACTGGAGGTGCACTCGTGTTGAAAAAGTCGGTGCGAGAGGCAATGGAACGGCTCCGTGCCTGGCTGCACCTGACTCGGTCCGAGCGGAAAATTCTTGAGGAGCACGCCAAGCAAAAGGACAAGGGCGTCCTGGCGATCGAGGACCTTCCGTCCCGTGAGGAACTCGACCAACGTGCCGCGCGCTTTCCTCCCTCCTACTGGAAGCTCTTTCGGTCCACTCCACAGGAAGACACGCGGCTGTTCTCAGGCCGCGACCACGAACGTGAAACGTTCACCGCCATTGTGGAGGGTTGGCGACAGGGAGCGCGGCCTCTGGTCGCCGTCATTGGGCCTGACGTCTGCGGGAAATCCTCCCTGTTGAATCAGTTCCAGGGAGATCTCAAGGAGTCCGTCCAGGTCCGCAGACTCACGGTGGAGAAGCGTGTTCGGACGGAACAGCAAGTCATCGAATTTTTTTCCCACAGCCTTGGGATCGGCGAAACGCCACGAACCCTCGATGACCTGATCCGAAACCTCTTATCCCTTCCCAGACAGGTGGTGATGGTGGATGACGCCCATCACCTGTTTCTGCGGTCCGTCGGATTATCCAGCGTCCTTCAATCCTTCCTGGCCCTGTTGATGGAGACCCAGAAACAATTGTTGTGGGTCATCAGTTTTGGGGAGTATGCGTGGCGCAGGCTCGACTACCAATTCAAAATCGCGAGGTATTTTTCCGATGCCCTGATGATTTCGTTTTTCAAGGAAGAGGATGTCAAAAAAATGATCGCATTACGCCAGGAACTCTCGGGACTGGCGGTCGCCTACCGCGAAGAAGAGGATGATTCCCCGCCTTCCGGAGAGCCTAAACAAGAGCCGGAGCCGACCCCGGAAGAAAGGCAGGCGAAGCAAGAGGCCCTCGCGGAGCGGTATTTTCGCGAATTATTTCTGATTTCCCGCGGCAACATGCACGCGGCGCTGCTCTATTGGTTGCTGGACGCCACCTTTGATGACCAGAAGAAGGTCATAGAAATCCGGCCCTCCAGGGCGGCAGACCTGCGCTTCGTGCAGGAAATGGACAACCTCCATCTGTTCACCCTGGCGGAGGTCCTGGCCCATGGTGGGTTGACTGCCGGGGAACATGGCGAAATATTTCAACTCCCTGCCTCGGAAAGTCGGGTGATATTGGATTATCTTGCCCGCCGCCGGTTGATCGAACCCATCGAAGGAGGCCCCAAGGAAGCTGGGACGGTGTACCGGGTGAATACCGTGTTTCACACCAAGTTGGCCGCCATCCTGGAAGGGGGCCATTTCCTCTATTAACGACCAGAGGCTGTCATCATGGAGCAAAGCGCCTTAAAAGCCTTCAGCGAACACCTCTCTCTGGGGATCATACTGGAAGCTCTGTTCGTGCTTCTGGCGGCCTGGGTCGCTGTCCGGTTGTTGAAGGTGGTCCTGGACCGCCTAGCCGAAAAGTTCAAGAAATACCGCATGGAGATTTCCAGGCTGTTTCCCATCCTGCGCCTGGGACTGTGGTCCTTTACCATCGGCTTCATCGTCTTTGGGATCCTCAATCCCTCCGAGAACGTGGTCCTGGCTCTCGGAGCATCGGCTGGCATCGCGGTCGGGTTGGCCGCCCAGGATATGATGCGTAACGTCATGGCGGGCATCATGATGATGTTCGACCGTCCGTTCCAGGTCGGGGATATGGTGCAGGTCGGGCCTCACTACGGGGAGGTCATCAGTCTCAATCTCAACTCGGTCCGCCTCAGGACGTTCCAGGACGACGTCGTGACGATCCCGAGCGCGGAAGTGCTGAAACAAGGGGTTTCCAATTCCAACGCCGGCGAATTGACCGAAATGATCTCTATTCCGTTCACCTTGCCAGGGACGGTGGACGTACATGAGGTCAAGCGCCTGGCCTGGGAGGCCGCAGCGAGTTCGCCATACACCTACCTGAAAAAACCCATCATCGTGGGAGTCGAAGATCGCTTCGAGCACACATTTTTGACCCGCGTTACCGTGAAAGTCTATGTGGTGGATGTGCGGCTGGAACGATTGTTGGCCACGGATGTCACCCTTCGCGTGAAGAAAGAGCTGATCGCCCGCGGGTTGCTCACGGAAGAAATGGTCGCCAGGACCGTGGCGGCGACCGGGGCCTAAGCGGTGGCCGGATCTCCCGCGTCATGGGGCTCTTGGATCTCGGCTGCCAGACATCCGCTCTTGGGTTGTTTTCCTATTCTTCGGCCGGTATCCATTCTGATACGCAGCAGTATCGCCGCCGATACGGGGTAGTCCACCTTCCCGGATGATTCCTTTGCATCCCTTCCGGCGCGCGCAGTATTTTTCCCATGAATCGGCCCGTTAAGCGTGGAGCCTCCTCTCAGCCCCGTGGCTCCTGCCCGGCAGCGCATTTGCAGGCCCCTCTCTTTATTTGGGCAGGAACTATGCGATCAGACCGTCGTAAGAAATCATTCGAGCAGGACCGGGATTGCCTTCATCCTAGCTAGGGTTGCCACATGGAACCATTTCAGCGTGAAGAGTCGAAATTTCCCGTCGCAGGGGTCCTCGTGCTCGCCGCCGTGATCGGGGGCGTGTTGGTCTACCAGGCTCCGCTCAAAACCTCACGCCCGGCGGCGACCAAACTCGAAAAACAGGCCCATGAGACCTTTGGGGAAATCCAGGTCCAAGCCCGCCTGTGGGAAGATCCGTTTGTGGCCGCAGAACAGCATGAGCAAGGGGAAACATTAAAAAAAATAAAAGACCAGTTTCACCATAAAAGCGTGAAGGTTTTGCCGGAAAATGATAGATCGGACACCGCGGTGTTTATTGCCATGGTAGATGGAAGCCCCTACGCGGAAGGAACTGAATCGAGGATCCGGCACCGCTATGCGGTCCTGTCGGCACTGGGCGTTGCCGGTTTTGTGCCCTATGACTCTGAGCACATAGGCTATTTTTATTGGAGTGAAAAGGGGCAGTCACTGAGGATTCCCTATGAGTGGTTCCTATTTTCACCGGCGAGGCGTGGGAAGGAACACCAATGGGAAAGGATTCTTGTCCTTTGGGCAAAGGACTCCGCTTTTTCCGCCTGTCCCCGAAGCCAACTTACCAATATCATCCATCATGTAGATCAGGATCTGCATCCCCGACCAAGGAATTTGGAATTCAAAATTCTGGGGCCGAGAGGATCTACGACCTTGCGGGCCATGTTCCGCAAGGCAAAAGAAAGCTGCGGGACCTCCTTGAAAAAGCAAGAAAAGGGAATCCTGCAAGAGGTCGAGGTATATTCCCCCTGGGCCACCGCTTCGGATCAATGGCTCTTTGAGGAAATAAAAATTTCCCTTCCAAATGAGCCTGTGAGTTTGATGATCCAAGGCAGCGACAAACCCCCGTCCTTTGCGTTTAGAGTGTTCCGGACCATAGGAACAGACCGGGAGTTGGCCGAGGCCGTGATCAAGGAATTAAAGTACCGGGGGGTCAAGCTGGGCGTGGGTCATATCGCCTTAATTTCTGAATGGGACACTTTTTATGGAAGGACATTACCCCTAACCTTTACCGCAGAAGCCACGCGACAGGGTAATACACCATCGCCGTCAGGTGATGGCCAAGGAGCACCAAGTTGGGTTCACTCATATAGCTACCTCCGGGGCCTGGACGGAGAAATTCCCAGCGAAGCCGGGCGAGACGGACAAAAGCCGAAACCGGACGAAGGAGGCAAGAAAGCTCAGGCAAACTTGATGCAGCCAAATATTAAAGAACTGGAGCAACCCGAGGGGAAAAGCCAACTGGACTATGTTCGCCGACTGGCTGATCGTATCGAGGCAAAGGACAGGGAGTTAAGACAAAGGTGCTCGCCCTTCGAAGACTGTCCCGGTATCAAGGCCATCGGGGTGCTGGGAAGCGACGTGTACGACAAGCTGCTCATCCTGCAGGCCCTTCGGCCATATTTTCCGGATGCCATATTCTTTACCACCGACTTGGATGCCCGGCTGTATCATCCGAGCCAGTACGAATGGACTCGAAACTTGCTCATCGCCTCACATTTTGGGCTGGAGTTGGATGGCAAGCTCCAGGGGGATATTCCTCCCTTCCGGGACAGTTATCAGACCTCGGTCTTTTGGTCGGTCCTACAGGCGACGAGGCCCAAAGACGGAGAACATGTGCTGGTGGGGAATCTCACCTCGCCCCAATTGTTTGAAGTTGGCCGGAGCGGACCAGTAAGCCTTTCTCAGCCTTCCTCAGACGTCCCTTCGGGTTGGGAAATCCTGTTTTCCACGGTGGCCCTCCTCCTGGCCCTCATCTTAATGTGGCAAGCCAGGATACTGCGGTTTTCTTTCGCAGCTGCGGTCCTCGCGGTTCTTCTTGTGGTTGGGGTGGCAGGATACGGAGTGATTGCCATCTATTCTGATAGCTTGGAGCCGGTTGCCTTGTTGGAAGGGGTGAGCGTATGGCCCACCGAAGGCCTCCGACTTCTGGCCTTCCTCATGACCGTTGCGTTCTTCTTTGATATCGGAAGGCGCCTGAAGGAAAGCAATCGGTCATTGGAGAAGTATTATTTTAATGGTGGGGGGAACGAGAAAGACCAGGATAAGATTTCTTCAAAGCCGGTCACTGGTCAGACCATGAAGGCCATGAGATCCTGGCCCGCCTTAAAGGAATGGGAACAGGAACCCGAGACTTACGTGAATTCATTCACTGTTTGGAAAGAGTATCTCGCATTTGGCTCAGGCTGGTTTAGACTTGTTCGTGTGGCCGTACCCGTGGCCCTCTTTTTCATCTTCGGGATGGTGGTCATGAGGTTGTTCGGTCTGCCTCATATCCCTTGTCGGGGCGACTGGTGCTTTAAGGCGGATGCTCTCATTCTGATCATTAGCGTGGTCGCCTTTGTCTGGCTCATTTTTGTGGTGGTGGATGCCATGACGCTGTGCGCGAGCTTCATTGCGCGGCTGGTGGCCAAACCAACTGAATGGCCGACCCATATACTCGAGAAATTCCGGAAAGAACGGAATATGGATCCTTCGTTGTTGGAAGAATGGTTGGATATTCGTTTCATTGCGGAGCGAACGGACTCCATCGGAAAAATGATGTACTATCCTTTTCTCATCCTGTTTCTCATGGTGGTCTCTCGCCACACGGCCTTCGATAACTGGGATTTTCCCCTCGGCCTCATCATCATTTTAAGTCTCAGCGCCATGTTTGCCTTGTGGGCGGCTTTTGTGTTGAGAAGGGCGGGGGAAAAGGCTCGAAGGAAAGCCGTACGCAGCCTGAGGAACAAGCTGTTCCAACTCAAGGGAGAAGGGGAAGGCCACCGGCATCGGTTCGAGCAGGTCCAGATGACCATTCAGGAGATCGAAAGCAACCGCGCGGGCGCCTTTGCCCCGCTTGGCCAACATCCGATCTTCCGGTCGGTCGCCTTCCCATCCGGAGCCTTCGGAATCCTGGTGTTGATCGAGTATCTGGCCACAGGCTTTTAAAGACCACGGTGTCCGATTCCCTTCCAAGGCGACGAGACCGGGTGGTCGATGGGTCTGCTGTCCTCCCTTGCTCATTCGATGCGATGGAGCAGGCCTTCGGAACATGACCTGGGTGGCGGGTGTCGATGGGTGCCGAGCCGGGTGGGTCGTCGTCTTGCTCGAGATTCGACGAAGCCGGCCGCGTGCCTTCGACGTTCTAGTCTGCAGGCGATGGGACGAGGTCCTGACGTTGAGGCACCGACCCACGATCATTGCCGTTGACATTCCGATCGGCCTCCTGGATCAGCCAGAACCTGGTGGACGATGTTGCGATCAAGCTGCCCGCCGGATGCTTGGGGAACGAGCCGGTAGCGTCTTCTCCCCACCGGCCCGAGCCCACCTCCGCGCGACCAACTACCAGCAAGTCCGCTTCAAAGGTCTGAGCATTCAGGCCTTTGGGATCCTGCCCAAGATTCGTGAAGTGGATCGTGTGATGACCCCCGGCGTGCAATCGGTGGTCCACGAGGCCCATCCCGAGCTGGCGTTTCGAGCACTCACCGGCCAGCCGATGCGGCATAACAAGAAAAGCCCCATCGGAAGACTTGAACGATTGGGAGCGCTGAAGCGATGGTTCCCGCAGGTACCCGCAGAATTTCACGCATCCTTACGCCGATTCAAGCGTCGGAATGTCGCCCCGGATGATCTGCTCGATGCCTATGCGCTGGCCTGGACGGGATCTCGGCTCCTACACAAAAGAGCGACATGCTTGCCTCCTCATCCCTCGCGGGACCGTCGAGGCCTCCGGATGGAAATCTGGTATTGAGGAGGCGAGTGCGATGGCCAAGGTCCAAAGTGGTTCCGATAGCTATTCCGTACGGGTGGTCGGGTGGGAAGAGGCCCAAGGGGCGCTTCGGGTCGTCCGCGAGAGGGTATTTGTGGAAGAGCAAGGCGTGCCTCTCGAATTAGAGCGGGACGGCCTTGATACGACCGCGGTCCATGTCCTGGCGGAGGATGTTCGGGGACAACCGGTCGGGGCCGCGCGCATGCTCCCCGAGGGCCGGATCGGCCGGATGGCCGTGCTTCAGGAGCATCGGGGCCGGGGAGTCGGTCGGGCCCTCCTGGAGGTGCTGCTGGTCCAAGCGCGGGCTCGGCGACTTCAGGAGGCCTCGCTCACCGCGCAAACCCACGCCATCCCCTTTTACGGGCAGTACGGCTTTCAGGTGCAAGGAGGGGAATTCCTGGACGCCGGCCTTCCGCATCGCCTCATGGTTCTTACCTTGTCGGCCTGATCGATCGTCCGCCGGGGCCGAGGGG